>CAJBMJ010000059.1 GCA_903954045.1 uncultured beta proteobacterium
AGCCCTACGACCTTATTTTGATGGACTTGCAAATGCCCAACATGGACGGATTGGAGTCATGCAGACGCATTCGCGCATTGCCTGCTTGGGCCGAAACGCCCATTGTGGCCATGACGGCCAATGCGTTTGCCGAAGACAGAGGCGCCGCCATTGCAGCGGGCATGAACGACCACCTGCCCAAGCCGGTAGACCCCGATTTGATGTGCCGCATTCTTGCCCAATGGTTGCCCGATGCAGTGGATCTTACCGGTGACACCAAGCCACGCAGTCCGCCGCCGCCCATCGAATCGCAGGACGCGCTGTTGCGTGCCCAACTGGCGGGCGTACAAGGGCTGCGACTGGATGCAGGCTTACGCTCTTTCCGAGGAGATGCCTCCAAACTGGCTTCACTCCTTCGCCGGTTTGCCACAGAGCATGCACTGGATGTGAGTGTCGCGCGTGAAGAGTTGGACGTGGGTGACGCTACGGCAGCGAGAAGGCGGATACACACCCTCAAAGGGCTGGCCGGAACCGCCGGATTGCTGGACTTGCAGCAGCGGGCTGAGACAGCAGAGCATGCACTGGCCCAGGGTGAAACTCGGGAACAGGTGGAGGTTGCACTCTTGCAGGTTGAACAGCTTTTGACGCCGATCGTGACGAAGTTGCAAACGCTGGCCCCCGAGGAGCAAGCCGTGCACGAATTGGTCAGCCTGACTGCCCTGCGCTCGTCCATGGGCGAGCTGCGTGACCTGCTGGCAGACGATGACATGAACGCCGCCGACGCTTTTGACAAAATTAACCGGGATCTGGATCACCATTACCCCAAACAAGCGAGCGATCTGAAGCGGTTGGTGTCGAACTTTGCGTTTACCGAGGCCTTGGAACTGCTCGAAGCCATGCTGGCTGACGGCTAGCTGCCGTCTAAAATCAGCCGCTGCATCCAGAAAGCTCCCATCCCATGCCCCGCCAACTCTTCGTTACTACTGCACTTCCTTACGCCAATGGCAATTTCCACATCGGCCACATCATGGAGTACATCCAGGCCGACATCTGGGTGCGATTCCAGCGCATGCAGGGCCATGCCGTAGACTTTTGCTGTGCCGACGATACCCACGGCGCGCCCATCATGATTGCGGCCGACAAGGTCGGCAAAACGCCGCAGCAGTTTGTGACCGACATTGCTGCAGGACGCAAGCAGTATCTGGACGGTTTTCACATCAGCTTTGACAACTGGCACAGCACCGATGCACCTGAAAACCACGAACTGGCGCGGCAGATTTACCGCGACCTGCGCGACAACGCAGACGGTTCTCTGATCGAGAGCAAGACCATCGAGCAGTTCTTCGACCCCGAGAAGAACATGTTCTTGCCTGACCGCTTTATCAAGGGCGAGTGCCCCAAGTGCCATTCCAAAGACCAGTACGGCGACAACTGCGAGGTGTGCGGTGCGGTGTATGCGCCGACCGACCTGATCAATCCGTTTTCTGCTCTGTCGGGCGCCACACCGGTGCTAAAGCACTCGGAGCATTTCTTCTTCAAACTGTCAGATCCACGCTGCGTGGACTTTTTGTCGCAATGGACGCAAGACGGCAAACTACAGCCTGAAGTGGCCAACAAGGTCAAAGAGTGGTTCAGCGTGCGCACCAACCCCGACGGCAGCACCAGCGAAGGCCTGGGCGACTGGGACATCAGCCGCGATGCGCCCTACTTCGGTATCGAAATTCCCGATGCACCGGGCAAGTACTTTTATGTGTGGCTCGATGCGCCCATTGGTTACCTTGCCTCACTGAAGAACCTGCTGAAAAAGCGGGGCCAGAACTACGACGCCTACATGGCCAACCCCGCGCTGGAGCAGTACCACTTCATTGGCAAGGACATCGTCACTTTCCACACCCTGTTCTGGCCCGCCACACTGCATTTCAGCGGTCGCAAAACGCCTGACAACGTTTTTGTGCACGGCTTTCTGACGGTGAACAACGGCGAAAAGATGAGCAAGAGCCGTGGCACCGGACTCGACCCGCTCAAGTACCTCGATCTGGGTATGAATCCGGAGTGGCTGCGTTATTACCTTGCGGCCAAGCTCTCGGCACGCAACGAAGACATCGACTTCAACGCCGATGATTTCATGGCACGGGTCAACAGCGACCTGATTGGCAAGTTTGTGAACATCGCCAGTCGTGCAGCAGGTTTCCTGACCAAACGATTCGAGGGCAAGCTGGGCGCGGTTCCTGCGGACGGCGCAGCCCTGCTCGAACTGCTGCGACTGGGCCACACCGTGGTCGAGCGCATGTACGAGGAGCGTGAATATGCCAAGGCGCTGCGTGAAACCATGCTGCTCGCCGACAAGGTCAACGCCTACGTAGACGCTAACAAGCCCTGGGAACTGGCCAAGCAGGAGGGCATGGACGAACGCCTGCAGGGTGTTTGCACGGTCTGCATCAAGGCCTTCCGGATTCTGACCTGCTACCTCAAGCCAGTGCTGCCCGAGTTGGCCCTTCAGGTGGAGTCTTTCCTGAACATTGCACCACTGAGCTTTGCCACCATCACCACCCTGCTGCCTGCCGGGCATGTGATTGGCAATTACCAACACCTGATGCAGCGCGTAACACCAGAGCAACTAGACGCTTTGTTTGGAGTAAAAGAGGATGTAGCGCCCGTCACACAAGCACGAGCAGCTCCTAAAAAGGTAGCAACATCTTCGCCTGCTGTTGTTGTCAGCGACCCCAATGCCCCGGGTGGCGAGGCCCTGGCACCGGTCATCAGCATCGATGACTTCGCAAAAATCGACCTGCGCATCGCCAAGATTGTGGCCTGCGAGGTGGTGGAAGGCTCATCCAAGCTGCTGCGTCTGACGCTGGATGCAGGTGAAAAGGACGCCGATGGCAATCCCACTACCCGCCATGTGTTGAGCGGCATTGCCAGTGCCTACCAACCACAAGATCTGGTGGGCGAGTTCACGGTACTGGTGGCCAACCTGGCACCACGGAAAATGAAGTTTGGCATGAGCGAGGGCATGGTGCTGGCCGCCAGCCACGCGGATGAGGCCACTCAGCCCGGCATCTACCTGCTAAGTCCCTGGCCGGGAGCAATACCTGGCATGCGGATTCACTGACAGGCTGCCGTGCCCGCCCTTCCCGAGTTTCGCCCACGCTTGCTGGAGAGTCTGCGTGGCTACAACAGGCAGCGGCTTGCCGGGGATGTGGGCGCCGGACTGACGGTGGGCGTGGTGGCCCTGCCTTTGGCCATGGCATTTGCCATTGCCAGCGGTCTCAAGCCCGAAGCTGGACTCTTTACCGCCATCATTGCCGGCTTCCTGATTTCTGCCCTGGGGGGAAGTCGGGTTCAGATTGGCGGACCGGCAGGCGCCTTCATCGTCATCGTGTACGGCATTGTGGAGCGCTACGGACTGGCCAACCTGATCATCGCCACGGCGATGTCTGGCGTCTTGTTGTTTGCCATGGGAGTTTTCAAGCTTGGCACGCTGATTCGCTTCATTCCCATTGCAGTGGTGATCGGCTTCACCAATGGCATTGCAGTGCTGATTGCTCTGTCCCAGGTCAAGGACTTTCTGGGTCTTCAGGTCAGCAATTTGCCCGCCAATTTTTTTGGCATGGTGTCGGCCTTGATGCAAGCTCTGCCGACCCTGCACCTACCGACCACTCTGCTGGCACTGGGTAGCCTGGGAATCATCGTGGCTTGGCAATTGGGCGCACCGCGCCTGGGGCGCAGTCGCCCCTGGGCTGCGCCTCTGGCGCTGGTGCCGGGCTCTGTGATCGCTTTGGTGGTGGCCACCTTCATTGTTTCATTCTGGAAGCTCCCGGTCGAAACCATTGGCAGCCGCTTTGGAAGCATCCCCAGTAGTCTGCCCGCCTTTGAATGGCCTGCCTTTTCCTGGGACACGGTACGATTTTTATTGATACCGGCTTCCACGCTGGCACTGCTGGGCGCCATTGAGTCGTTGCTGTGCGCTCGGGTAGCCGACGGCATGATTGACGATCGCCATGATCCCAACCAGGAACTGATGGCACAGGGCATTGCCAATTTCGTAACGCCCTTTTTCGGCGGCATGCCCGCCACCGGCACCATCGCCCGTACCGTGACCAACGTCAAGAGCGGCTCTACCAGCCCGGTCTCTGGCATGGTGCATGCCCTCACACTGCTGCTGGCCATGCTTTTGGCTGCACCGCTGGCGCAAGACATTCCCCTAGCGGCCATGGCTGCCATTTTGATGTTTGTGGCCTGGAACATGGGTGAATGGCGAGAGTTCGCGAATTTGCGCCAGTACCGCCTGCCCTACCGTGCCACCTTGTTATCTGTGTTTTTTCTCACCGTGGTGTTTGATCTGACCGTGGCTGTGGAGGTCGGATTGTTCGCCGCCTGTATCACTTTCATTTACCGCATTTCCAGCCTCACCCGCTCGGAGAAAATGACTGCCAATGAGTACCCTGAATTGGCGGGTTTGGAGTCAAAACTCGCGGCTTACCGGCTGCATGGCGCGCTGTTTTTTGGCGCGGTAAAGCTGATTGAAGCCATTGAAGACCAGTTGCCCCAACGTCAGCTGATTCTGGATTTCAAGAATGTGCTCTACATCGACTCATCCGGCGCAGACACGGTGATGGATTTGCTCAAGACCTGCAGGAAAGCACATGTGCGCGTGATTGCATGCGGTATGTCGCACCAGCCTCAGGACATTCTGGCTCGCAGCGGAGTGGTGGAGGCGCTCACGCCGACCAACATTTGCCAGACCCTGCCACAAGCGATTGCGCTTGCAGGCCTGGAACTGCAAGGCGACGAATCACCAAAGCAAGACCAGGAAAATTAGACTGCCCCCATGTGGGGAACCAGTGCCCCGAGAGGCTGGCCATTTCGAAGTGCCGCCGTGAATGCCAGCATACGGTCAATCGGCAAACGGGCGCGCTCGCCCAAAGCCGGATCCACATGAATCTGGTTTGCACCCGTCTCCAGCACCCGCGCCACATCGGCCAGGCCATTCATTGCCATCCAGGGGCAATGTGCGCAGCTCTTGCAAGTGGCACTGTTGCCTGCAGTTGGCGCCTCGATAAATACTTTGCCGGGATTGAGCGCGCGCAGTTTGTGCAACAAACCGTTATCGGTCGCCACGATGTACTCGGTCGCGTCCAAGCTCTGGGCCGCCTTGATCAGTCCTGAGGTAGAGCCCACCGCGTCAGCGAGCGCAATCACCTCGCGGGGGGCCTCCGGGTGCACCAGAACGCGCGCGCCAGGGTGTTCTTTCATCAGAGCCTGCAATTCAAAGGCCTTGAACTCGTCATGCACGATGCAGGTGCCTTCCCACATCACCATGTCCGCACCGGTCTCCCGGTAGATGTAATCACCCAAATGCCGGTCTGGCGCCCACAGGATTTTCTCGCCGCGGTCTTTGAGGTAGCGAACGACGTCGAGGGCACAGCTCGAAGTCACCAACCAGTCCGCCCGCGCCTTGACCTCGGCGCTGGTATTGGCGTACACCACCACGGTGCGGTCTGGGTGCGCATCGCAAAACGCACTGAATTCCTTGATAGGGCATCCCAGATCCAGCGAACAAGTGGCGTCCAGATCAGGCATGAGCACAGTCTTGTGGGGCGAAAGGATTTTGGAGGTTTCACCCATGAACTTCACACCGGAGACCACCAGGGTCTGGGCAGCGTGATCACGCCCGAAACGCGCCATTTCAAGCGAATCGCTGACCATACCGCCGGTGGCTTCGGCCAAATCCTGCAAATCAGGGTGCACGTAGTAGTGCGACACCATCACCGCATTCTTTTCCTTGAGCAGCCGGGCGATTTTTTCCTTCAGGGCCTGACGTTCCGAGGGACCGGGCTCGACCGGTACGCGGGCCCAGGCGTGTTGGGTGGAGCACGCAGGTTGCTCGTATTCCACATCAATCAATTCATTCATACATTCAGATCATCAGTGAAGGCCGCATCTAGCGTCGAGTCAACGACGACAGTGTGGCCCAGCAAATTTTTCAAATCTCTTCAAAGCGCATGGAAAAGTCGGCCGCATGGATGTCTTTGGTCAAAGCACCGATCGAAATGCGGTCCACCCCAGTGGCTGCGATGTCGCGCACCGTGTCCAGCTGAACTCCACCGGAAACTTCCAAAATAGCCCGGCCTGCGTTCATGGCAACGGCAGCACGCATCTGCTCCAGGGTCATATTGTCCAGCAAGATCATGGTGACCCCGATTTGAAGGGCTTCCTGCAACTGTTCCAGGGTTTCCACTTCGACTTCAATAAAGCTGGCGGACTGGGCGGTTTGCCTTGCACGCGCAAAGGCCGGGGTGATGCCGCCAGCAGCTGCGATGTGGTTTTCCTTGATAAGCACC
>CAJBMJ010000060.1 GCA_903954045.1 uncultured beta proteobacterium
ACCCCCAAAAAAGTCAATATGGGGAAACTACTCACAAAAACGGTGTCGAAATTCAAATCGGCACCAAATAAAACTGGCCGCTAACCCGCGTGGTTATTGGTTTCTTGCCGAAACCGAGCGGCGTTCACCGGACGCCAGTGGTATTCGGTACGAAGCAGATTTTTCTGGACTTTTCCCATGGCGTTGCGCGGTAGCTCCGCGACCACATAGCAGCGCTTGGGCACCTTGAAGTTGGCCAGTGTGGCTTTCAGTTGGGCAATGATGGCTGCAGCATCCAGCAAAACGCCTGGTTTGGTCACCACCACTGCCACCCCCACTTCGCCAAAGTCGGCATCCGGCACCCCCACCAGGGCGCTCTCGGCTACGCCGGAAATGGCGTTGATGTAGCCCTCGATTTCAGCTGGATAGACGTTGTAACCACCGCTGATGATCAGGTCTTTGCTGCGACCCACAATGGTGACGTAACCATTGCCATCAATCCGTCCGACGTCGCCGGTCTTGAAGAATCCGTCTGCAGTGAATTCCTGCGCTGTCTTGTCGGGCATGTTCCAGTAGCCCTTGAACACATTGGGGCCCTTGACCTCGATTCCCCCTATTTCACCGACCGGCACGGACTTAGCGTTTTCATCCTGCACGCGCAACTGCACGCCTGGTAGCGGCCGGCCCACGGTTCCACCGATGCGCTTGCCGTCCTTGGGGCGACAGGGGTTGGATGTCAGCATGACGGTCTCCGACATGCCGTAACGCTCCAGAATCGCGTGCCCTGTGCGCTGCCTCCAATCCGTGAAGGTTTCAATCAGCATGGGGGCAGAACCCGAGACAAACAGCCGCATGTTGCGCACGACCTCCGGCGTGAGGCCTGGCTCAGTGAGAAGCCGCACGTACAGCGTGGGTACTCCCATAAATACCGTCGCGCGGGGCATGGCCTGCAACACTGCCTTGGGATCAAACTTCGCCAGCCAGATCATCTTGCTGCCGTTAATCAGCGCACCATGAATAGCCACGAAAAGGCCATGCACGTGGAAGATAGGCAAGGCATGAATCAAAACGTCGCCACCCTGGGCCGGGCTGCGCCACGCCCAGTACTTTTGCAATACCAGTGCATTGCTCAGCAAATTGCCATGGGTCAGCATGGCGCCCTTGCTACGCCCGGTGGTACCACTGGTATAAATGATTGCAGCCAAATCGTCGGCACTGCGATCGGCCACCCCATGCGTGCGCGGAAAATGGGCAGCACGGTCCAGCAGGGAACCGGTTCGGTCGTCGTTGAGGGTAAATACATGGGCTGTGCCCGTTTGAAATGCCAGCTTGCTGATCCAGCCAAAGTTGCTGCCGCTGCACACTACCACCGCCGGACGGGCATCTTCAATGAAGTACGCCATCTCGGCACTCTGGTAGGCGGTGTTCAGCGGCAGATAGACCAGCCCTGCGCGCAGCGTTGCCAGATAGAGAATGAGGGCTTCTACCGACTTGTCCACCTGTACCGCAATGCGTGCTCCAGGCTCCAGATCCAGCGACTCAAGCAGGTTGGCCACCATGGCAGTGGCATCGAGCAGGTCTTGCCAGGAGTACTCCAGACCGGTTTCTGTCTCGACCGCACAAGCGGTGCAGTCTTTGGGAAATGCGGCCGATAAAGTGGCAAACAGGTTGTCGTTGGCAACTGCCGATTTAGCTGGGGAATAAGTGGTCTTGGCCATAAGTGTCTTAAAAATGGGGAGAACGCTTTTCTAGGAAGGCTGAAATGCCCTCACGGTGCTCGGCACTATTGGCGTAGGCATAGGCCGAAGCAGCGACTGCGTCGCTATCGATTGCTACGTTTTTTATAGCTTCTTGCGCAATTTCGACGGGCGCTTGAGGCATATTTTGTCGCAGGGTTTGTTTGTTCATGCGTGCCGCTTGGGGGGCTAGCGTGGCAATGCGTTGGGCGACCAGCTGTACGTGGGTGGCGAGGTCGCCAAGTTGCATCTGCCGGGTTAGAAAACCCTGCGAGCACATATGGGCCGCATCAAATACATCAGCGGCGAGCAGCATGGCACGTGCGGTGGTGCTACCCACGGCAGAGGCAACCAAAGCAGCCTCTTTGGGCGCCATAGGAAAGCCCAGCCGCGCTATGGGGGCACCAAATTTGGCGTCCGTTGCGGCCAGACGCAAGTCACAACAGCTGGCAATTTCCAGCCCCGCGCCCATGCAATTGCCCTCGATGTGGGCCACGATGGGCACGTCACATTGCAGCATCGCGTTGAGTCCACCCCACACTTCATTTTCATGAAAGTGCGCTAGCTGGGCCGCGTCAAACCGAAAACCCGGGTATTCGCTGATGTCGCCACCCGCGCAAAAATGACCCCCCTGGCCCCGCAGCACGACACAGCGCAGATTGGGGTCAGCCTGAATAGTTTCGAAAATCGTTTTCAGCTGAAGCCACATCGCACGCGACATGGCATTGAACTTACCCTCGTGCACAAGGGTAACGAAAGCCACGCCGCCCTGCTCCGGGTCAGCGGATAAATGAATCTGCCCCGCCATTGATTGCTGTCCTCAGCCCGACTGGCTCAGTCCAGTTTGGCGCCCGAGGCCTTCACGACGGTAGCCCAGCGTTTGATTTCAGAACTGACAAATGCACCAAACTGCTGAGGAGTCAGGTTGGGAAACTCCGCACCGTTGCTAGCCCAGCTGGCCTTGGTTTCATCGGTGGCCGCAACGCGGCGCACCTCGTCCACAATGCGCGCCTGCACATCGGCTGGAGTGCCTTTGGGGGCCCACAGGCCGTACCAGGTGGACACGGTGTAGTCGGGCAGACCCAACTCGGCCGCGCACGGCACATCGGGAAATGCGGGATTGCGCTTGGGGCCTGACACCATCAGTGCCTTGATGCGCCCACCTTTGATGTGGGCCGCGGATGAGCCCAGACCGTCAAACATCATGTCGACGCTTCCTGCCATGAGGTCTTGCAGGGCAGGTCCAGCTCCACGATAGGGGATGTGGGTGATGAAGGTTTTGGTCTGAATTTTGAAGAGCTCGCCTGCCAGGTGGTGCGAGGTTCCACCGCCAGCCGATCCGTAATTCATCTTGCCGGGGTTCGCTTTAACCTGCGCCAAAAACGCCTTGAAATCGCCCGGCACGTTTTTCGGGTTAACCACCAGCACCTGCGGCACATTGGCGACCAGCGCCAACGGCACAAAGTCTTTCTCAATGTCGTAGTCCAGCTTGGGGTACATGGACGGTGCGATCGAGTGGTGCACTGCACCCATAAACAGGGTGTAGCCATCGGGCGCGGCCTTGGAGGCAATGCTGGCCCCCAAAGTACCGCCCGCGCCGCCTCGGTTGTCGATCACCAGCTGTTTGCCTGTGAGCTTGGCAAACTGGGCAGACATGGGACGTGCAAATGCATCGGTTCCGCCCCCCGCCGGAAACGGAACCACCAGCGTCACCGGCTTAGCAGGCCATGCGCCCTGGGCAAAGCTGCTCAGGGGCAAGCCCAGGCTACCCAATCCCGCGGCGGCCGCAGCGGCCAGCACACTGCGGCGTTGCAGGGATGTGTTTTGATTGGAGTGTGGTTTGGAATCTGTCATGTCGTGTCTCCTGTGGTTTTTACTGACGCTGTTTACCGAAAAATTCTAAAGGCAGGCATCTTCAATGCCCCGGGAAGCCGGAATTTTGCCCTTGGCCAGCAGCGTGCGGTTTTTGTCCAGGCGCTGCAGATCGTAAAGGTAATTGACCATCACGCCATAGGATTGCTTCAGCCCCTTGGCAGACGGGTCGCCCGCCCAATTGAGCCGCTCTATCCGAGCGCCATTGCCCAGATGAAAACGTGCAACCGGGTCCAGTGGCTTATCGTTTTGCATTTCTTTGGCCAGGTACTGTGCAGCGCACTGCATCAGCACACGGCGCACTGGCGACTGCGCGTCCAGTTGGAGCGGCTGATCTGCTGCGCCCAGCACATGTGTGGCGGTGGGAGGCTCGAAACCCACAGCGCGCCCCAACTCCTGCAATGCCCGCTCATCGAGCTTGTCCAGCATGGCTGGCATGTTCTTGCCAAGCCAGGAGCGTAACCCGGGAATAGGTGAAAGCGTAGCAAACGTCTTGAGCTTGGGAAATTCGGCCTTCAGGGTTTCCACTACGCGCTTGATCAGCGAGTCACCGAAGCTCACACCGCGCAGGCCCTCCTGCGTGTTGCTGATGGAGTAAAAAATGGCTGTGGTGGCGGTATTGAGGTCCACTGCATCGGCTGATTCATCCAGCAAGGGGGTGATGCAATCCGACAAAGCATCAACCAGCGCCACCTCTACAAAGATCAAAGGCTCTTCGGGCAAACGGGGGTGAAAAAAACCGTAGCAACGGCGGTCAGAGTCCAAGCGGTTTTTCACATCCGCCCAACTCTTGATATCGTGCACTGCTTCATATTTGATGAGCTTTTCGATCAATGACGCAGGCGAATCCCAGCTGATGCGACGCAAATCCAAAAAGCCCACATCAAACCAGGTGGAGAACATGTACTCCATCTCAACGTCCAGCGCCATCAGCCGCTTGTCGGTCTTGAGGTAGGGCTGCATTTCTGCCCGCACGCCAACCAGAAACGCCACACCGCCCGGATTGGCACTAAAACGCTGCAACAGGCGTCTGCGCGGTGACACCGTAGCGCGGCGAAACTGCACTTCTGCAGCAGCCTCATCGGGCGTACCCAAAGCAGCGGCATACAGTGCTTGCGCTGCCTTGACCTTGGGCGCGTCGGCCATGAACTGCTCACTCATCAATAGCCACATGTCATGTCTGCGCGCCGCCGTGGCGCCCATGTACCAGGCGGTCAGTGTGGCCGCGCGGCGACCACCCTCCACTTCGCTGATGCGACCATCAATCACTGCCTGCAGCTCTTGCAACACCCTGCGCAGGGCGCGGGGAGATAAGGCCTCGCTTTTTTGGGCCAGCGTGGCCTGCAGGCGCTCGCGGGTGGTTCGGGGCGCCACCGCCTTGAGACCAGGCAGGCCCGTTTTCTGTTCTGCATTTCGAGGAGAGTTTGCTACTTTTTTTATAGCTTCTTGTGCAAGATTGATGAGGGCTACAGCCTCATTTGGCTTCAAATTCTTCGGCTTCCAGCGCGCTACGCTGCGGGTGATCCAAGAGTCTTGGCTCATGCGAGTAACCTGCTTTTCTGGTTGCGAGACAGTTCGCGCAAGGCTTCGCGCTGGCGCAGCAAATGGGTGCGCATGGCGGCATCAGCGCTATCGCCATCACGCGCCTTGATCGCAGCGAACACAGCCAAATGCTCGCTCAGACTTTGATCCAGGCGTCCAGGGGCATGCAACTGCTGCATGCGCGCCAGCTTTAGTATTTTGCGCAAATCCGCAATCACCAGGGCCAGCCATTTGTTGTTGGCCAGGGTGATGATGGCCTCGTGAATAGCGTAATTGGCGTCGTAATAGCCCTGAATGTCTTTGCTGCTGGCGTGCGCCTGCAAGCGCTGGTGCATGGTCTCTAGTGCAGCAATGTCGCCATCACTGGCGTGGGTGGCAGCCTCGTTGGCACAGCGCCCTTCCAATAATGCGATGACGGGAAAAATCTCGTCCAAATCCTGCTCGGTGACCTGGCTCACGAAGCTTCCGCGACGCGGCTCGTGGCGCACCAGTCCTTCGGCGGCCAGCACCTTAAGGGCCTCCCGCAAGGGTGTGCGCGAGATGGCCATGTCCGCACAGAGCTGAACCTCGTCGATAAAGCTACCCGGAGCTAACTGAGCGCTAAAAATACGCTCCCGAAGCTGATTGGCAACGTCATCGTGCAGGGAGTTGTAAATAGGTCGCATCGTGACGGTGAATGGCTTAAGCCGAGCGGTAATTTCAAATAATTATGAATAATTACCACTAATGCTAAAGCCATCTTCCTGCGGCAGGAACAGGGGCTTACCCTACTCAAACAAAAAAATAGAATTTAGTCAGGCTTGCTGAGGCCGACGGTTAGCCCATAGCCAGAGCACCACACCGCCTGCGATCATGGGAACGCACAACCACTGCCCCATGCTCATCCCCAAGGACAGCAGACCAAGGTGGGCATCGGGTTCGCGGAAAAACTCGGCGACAAAACGGAATACGCCGTAACCCAGCAGGAAGGCAGCTGCAACCTGACCGCGTTTGGGTGCGCTTGTGGCGTACCACCACAACAGGACAAACAGCAAAATTCCTTCCAGCAGAAACTGATACACCTGCGAAGGATGGCGAGGCATGTCCCCAGCCCCCCGGAACACCATGCCCCAAGGAAGGCCGGGATCGGCCACCCGGCCCCAGAGTTCGCCATTCATGAAATTGCCAACACGCCCCGATGCCAACCCCGTCGGCACACAGGGGGCTACAAAATCGGCCACTTGCCAAAACGGCTTTGAGCGGGACACAGAGAACCAGACCATGGAAGCAATCACCCCCAGCATGCCGCCATGAAAACTCATGCCACCTTGCCAGACATAAAACACCTCCAATGGGTGGGCGGCGTAATAGGCAGGTTTGTAAAACAGACAGTAACCGATGCGCCCGCCCAACACCACGCCCAGCACCCCGAGAAACAAAATGTCCTCCACATCCTTGAACGACCAGGCTGAACTGCCAGTCTTGCCGAGGTAAGGGCGGTGCTTGAGCCTGCGGCTACCCAAAAACATGAACAGGCCAAAGGCCACAAGGTAAGTCAGACCGTACCAGTGCACTGCTACGGGGCCCAGCTGCAAGGCAACGGGGTCGATTTGTGGATGCATCAACATAGGCCCATTGTGCCCTGACTCAAATGGTGAAACTCAGACACGGCGCACAAGGCCACACCCAATTAACGCCGCTTCTTGTGATTGACAGTGCCCATGGCCTCCTTGCTGCGTAGGATGCGCGCATCGCGGCGGGCATTCTCCTTTTCCATCACCTTTCTTTTGGTGTACCCGGAGGCATCGGCCCAGGCCCACCAAGCGACTGCCAATGCAAAGGGTGCCAAAACGAAGTACCAGGGCCAGGTGGCCACAGGCCCGAATTCCAGGTACTTCATTGCCATCAAAGCAAGACCCAAAACCAATAAATACATGAAGTTCTCCTGAAATCCGGCAGTCACAGGACGATGTCAACCACCATCCATAGAATCCCGTTACCGAAATGTAAACCAACCAACGAGGTATTCCATGAAGCGTTCCGTGTTTGCTCTTGCCCTGAGTGCTAGCGCCATTTTTTCCGCAAGCCCGGCGTTTGCCGACTTGGCCTTGGCAACCTCAAAGAACTGCATGGCCTGCCACGCCGTAGAAAAGAAAGTGGTTGGGCCTTCCTACAAGGAAGTTGCTGCCAAATACAAGACTGACAAAGCCGCCGCGGGCAAGCTGGCGGAAAAGATCATCAAGGGTGGTAGCGGCGCTTGGGGTGCGGTTCCCATGCCAGCCAATGCGCAGGTCAATGACGCGGAAGCCAAAAAACTGGTGGCCTGGATTCTGACGCAATAGGCTTGCGCAGCTCCATACAAAAAGCCCATCGAATGATGGGCTTTTTTTCTTGTAGCGCTTACAGATTAAGCGTGAACTGCTCCTTATTCAGGAGCAGCGAGTTGGCTTATCAATAAGCTTGACCCAACTGATCGAGGATGGCTGGATTCTCGAGTGTCGATGTATCCTGCGTAATTGCTTCGCCCTTGGCAATCGAACGCAGCAAGCGGCGCATGATTTTTCCAGAGCGGGTTTTTGGCAGGTTTTCACCAAAACGAATGTCCTTGGGCTTGGCAATGGGGCCAATCTCTTTGCCCACATGGTCACGCAGTTGTTTGGCAATGGCCTTGCCTTCGTCACCGGATGGCAGAGGACGCTTGAGTACCACAAAGGCGCACACGGCTTCGCCGGTAGTGTCGTCAGGACGACCCACCACTGCAGCTTCAGCCACCAGCTCGGTGCAGCTCACCAATGCGGATTCAATTTCCATGGTGCCCATGCGGTGGCCCGAAACGTTGAGCACGTCGTCGATACGGCCGGTGATGGTGAAGTAACCGGTTTTCTCGTCACGGATGGCTCCGTCACCAGCCAGGTAGTACTTGCCCTGGAAGTCTGCGGGGTAGTAGCTCTTCACAAAGCGATCAGGGTCACCCCAGATGTTGCGGATCATGGAGGGCCATGGCTTTTTCACAACCAGGATGCCGCCCTGGCCGTTGGGCACGTCTTTACCTGTCTCGTCCACGATGGCAGCCTGGATACCGGGGAAGGGCAAGGTGCAGGAACCTGGAACCATGGGAGTTGCGCCTGGCATGGGGGTAATCATGTGACCACCGGTTTCCGTCTGCCAGAAGGTGTCCACGATGGGGCAATTGCTGCCGCCAACGTGCTTGTAATACCACTCCCAGGCGGCAGGGTTGATAGGCTCGCCCACAGAACCCAGCAAGCGCAGGCTGGTCAGGTTGTAGCTCTTGGGGTGCACTTCGTCCTTGGCTTCAGCGGCCTTGATGAGCGAACGGATCGCTGTGGGAGCGGTGTAGAACACGGTGCACTTGTGGTCCTGAATCATCTTCCAGAAGCGGCCAGCGTCGGGGTAAGTGGGTACGCCCTCGAACACAATTTCAGTACCACCCAAAGCCAAAGGACCGTAAGTAATGTAGGTGTGACCGGTAACCCAGCCAATGTCGGCCGTGCACCAGAAGACATCGTCAGACTTCAGGTCAAAAGTCCACTTCGTGGTCAACGCCGCGTGAAGCAGGTAGCCGCCAGTAGAGTGCTGGACACCCTTGGGCTTGCCAGTAGAGCCGGAGGTGTACAGCAGGAACAAAGGATGCTCTGCCTCGACCCACTCGGGCTCGCAGGTAGTGGACTGGCCAGCAGTCACGTCGTTCATCCACTTGTCCCGACCAGCGGTCATGGCGATTTCGGAACCGCTGCGCTTGACGACCAGCACGTTCTTGATGGAATCACAGCCACCAAGTGTCAGGGCCTCGTCGACGATGGATTTCAGGGGCAACTGCTTGCCGCCACGCACCTGGTGGTCAGCGGTGATCACAGCGACGGCGCCGGTATCTTCAATGCGGTCACGCAAGGACTGGGCAGAGAAGCCACCAAACACCACCGAGTGGGTTGCGCCGATACGGGCGCAGGCCTGCATGGCTGCCACGCCTTCAATGGACATGGAGATGTAGATGACCACACGGTCACCTTTTTTGATGCCCAGGGACTTCAGGCCGTTGGCGATCTGGCTGGTCTTGGCCAGCAGGTCCTGGTAGTTGATTTTGGTGACTTCGCCGCCATCAGCCTCAAAAATGATGGCAGTTTTCTCGCCCAGGCCCTTTTCCACATTGCGGTCCAGGCAGTTGTAAGACGCGTTGAGCTTGCCGTCGGCAAACCATTTGAAAAACGGCGCGTTGCTGTCATCGAGCACCTTGGTGAAGGGCTCTTTCCAAGTGATCAGTTCCTTAGCCAAACGACCCCAGTAGCCTTCGTAATCGGTATCAGCTTCCTTGCACAGGGCTTCGTAAGCAGCCATGCTGGGGATGGCTGCGTTCTTGACGAATTCGGCGCTGGGAAGGTATACGTGGGTTTCGGTCGCGGCGGAATCGCCAGCAGCGGTTGCACTCATGGAAAGTCTCCTGGGGGTTATGAAAAACTGCGCGGATGTTGGTGCCAAGCACTTACATATCACTGACTTGGGCTACAGGTAGTTACCCGCCCCAGCGACTTTGAAGCGAGGCTCCCGTCAGCTGATTGTGGGGAGGATTGGCTAAACTTGGGCGGTTTGCACCCTCCCCTCCCATTTTCAAATTGACGATCACCCCATGACCACATCCATCCGCCAGGCCGACCTGATCGAATCCGTTGCAGCTGCTTTGCAATACATCAGCTACTACCACCCCGCAGACTACATTGCCCACCTCGCCCGTGCCTATGCGCGCGAGCAAAGCCCTGCGGCCAAAGATGCCATCGCTCAGATTTTGACCAACAGCAAAATGAGCGCGACGGGGCACCGCCCTATCTGCCAGGACACTGGCATCGTGAATGTTTTCCTGAAAGTAGGTATGGATGTGCGCTGGGAGGGCTTCACCGGCAGCCTGGACGACGCTATCAACGAGGGCGTACGCCAGGGATACAACCATCCCGACAACATGCTGCGTGCCAGCGTGGTGGCAGACCCCGAGTTTTTGCGCAAGAACACCAAAGACAACACCCCTGCTGTCATCTTTACCGAGATCGTGCCTGGCAATACGGTGGAAGTGACGGTGGCAGCCAAAGGCGGCGGCTCGGAAAACAAGAGCAAGATGATCATGCTCAACCCCGGCGACTCCGTGGTGGATTGGGTTCTCAAAACTGTGCCCACCATGGGCGCTGGCTGGTGCCCGCCGGGCATGCTGGGCATCGGCATCGGCGGTACCGCCGAAAAAGCCGTGCTGATGGCCAAGGAAAGCCTGATGGACGACCTGGACATGTACGAGCTGCAAGCCAAGGCGTCCAGCGGCGCCAAGCTCACCCAGACCGAAGAGCTGCGTCTGGAGCTGTATGAAAAGGTCAACGCTCTGGGTATTGGCGCGCAGGGTCTAGGCGGCCTGACCACCGTGCTGGACATCAAGATCAAGATGTACGCCACCCACGCGGCCAGCAAGCCGGTAGCGATGATCCCCAACTGCGCAGCCACCCGCCACGCACATTTTGTAATGGATGGCAGCGGCCCTGTGTACATGGACCCGCCCAGCCTGGATTTGTGGCCGGACATCGCCTGGACACCGGACTACGTCAAAAGCAAAAAAGTGGACCTGAACACCCTGACCAAAGCGGAAGTCGCGAGCTGGAAACCAGGCGACACCTTGCTGCTCAATGGCAAGATGCTCACCGGGCGCGATGCTGCGCACAAGCGCATTCAGGGTATGCTGGCCAAAGGAGAAAAGCTGCCGGTCGACTTCACCAATCGGGTGATTTACTACGTTGGACCTGTGGACCCCGTCGCTGGCGAAGCAGTCGGACCAGCGGGCCCGACCACCGCAACGCGCATGGACGGATTTACCGAAATGATGCTGGCCCAAACCGGTCTGATTTCCATGGTGGGCAAGGCTGAACGCGGCCCGGTAGCCATCGAAGCCATCAAAAAGCACAAGAGCGCCTACCTCATGGCGGTGGGCGGTGCAGCCTATCTGGTGAGCAAGGCCATCAAGCATGCCGAAGTGGTAGGGTTCGCGGACCTGGGCATGGAAGCCATTTACGAATTCGACGTGGTGGATATGCCAGTGACCGTGGCAGTGGATTCTGGCGGAACCAGTGCCCACATCACAGGCCCGGCCGAGTGGCAAAAGAAGATTGCGACGGGTGAATTCAAGAACATCGCCATTCAATCGAAGTAAAGATCGCTTCCATGGCGCTGGCTGAACGACCCATTGGCGTTTTTGACAGCGGCGTGGGGGGCTTGAGTGTGCTGCGCGCTTTATGCGCTGAATTGCCGAACGAGCGGTTTGTCTACGTGGCCGACAGTGGCCACGCGCCTTATGGTGAGCGCGATGACAGCCACGTCATTGAACGTTCTCGCGCCATCACCCACCATTTGCGGCAACAGCACGATATCAAAGCACTGGTGGTGGCCTGCAACACCGCGACTGCAGCCGCCATTCACCTGCTGCGCGAAGAATTGGCACCACTGCCCATCGTAGGCATAGAGCCAGCGCTCAAACCTGCGGCGGCAACCAGCCAGAACAAGCGGGTGGGCGTAATGGCGACCCGCGGCACGCTGCAAAGTGAAAAGTTCAGGATTCTTCTCGAGGGATTGAAAGAAAAAGCGCACTTTACATTGCAACCCTGCGATGGCTTGGCGATTGCCATTGAGCGAAACGACACTACAAAAATAGGAGCACTTTGCGCAGAGTACACGGGCGCTATGGGCATATTTGGCATGTCATCAGGAGAGATGGACACACTGGTGCTGGGGTGTACCCACTATCCTTTTGTCGAACAGGTGTTGCGCCAGTACATAGGTCCCGACGTTCAACTGCTGGAGGGAGGCGCGCCCGTGGCGCGGCAAACCCGCCGCTTGCTGGAAGCGGCCGGGCAGCTGGCCAAAGGGCTACAACAACCCTCCGGTCGGACCGCTTTTTTCAGTACAGGTGACACACAGGCACTGATGGAATCGGCAAAGCGCTGGCTGCGCTGGGATGCGGATGTAACAGCGCTGAACATTTGACTCCCCTATCCAACACCAGCGGAGTGTGGCCCACAAATTATCGTTGAGGACCATTGCAAGCGCTTTATGGCCAGCTTTACAGCGGTTGATCAGATCTGGCTGAACAGGTAAAGCCCACTGGCACTAAACAGTGAACCCAGCCCAATCATCACCCAGTTCGCTTTTGTCGCCAAGAATTTGCGGATACCCAGAGCAAAGGCCATGCCGCCTAAATGAAGCATCGCCGATGTCACCAAAAATCCTATGGCATAGGTTTCAAACCCGGTCGCAGGTGTCTCGGCACCGTGGGCCAATCCATGCAGAAAAGCTGCCAGCGCCACAAAACCCAAGCCTAAGGTTGCTGGCACACGCACACGCGTCAGCAGTAACATGACACCAAATAACACTACGCTCAGGGAGATTAACTGCTCCAAAAACGGAACGCTGAGGCCAGCTGCACCCAAGGCCGCACTGACGATCAGTGCCAGCAGGAACGTTGCCGGCCCCCACCATACTTTTCCGGCAGGCAGCGCTGAAATGGACCAGAGTCCGACCGCAAGCATCGCCAGCAAATGGTCAGCACCCAAAGGGTGTGCCAGCCCCTCGGACAAACTCGACGTTCCGTGTCCGGTATGCGCTTGCACGGCGCCCGAGGCCGCCAGGAGTCCTAGGAGAGCCGTGGCGCGGATTAACTGGGGTGCGATGCATTTCATTGGAAACTCCGACAACAAGTAAAGGCGTCAATAGTAAGCGTGGCCAGCCCGGAGGGACTCGAACCCCCTACCCATGTCTTAGAAGGACATTGCTCTATCCAGATGAGCTACGGGCTGATGCAAGGTTCATTTTAAGCGACTCGTGCTCGGCGCCGGGAAGTCAAAAACGCTACCCAAGATGTTTGCGCCCCTTCGAGACGTATTGCTTATCCAACTTCACTGCGACAAAAAAGCAGAAAGGCCCTCGAGGGGCCTTTGCAGTGTGTAATGGTCGGGGCGGCGGGATTCGAACTCGCGACCCTCTGCTCCCAAAGCAGATGCGCTACCAGGCTGCGCTACGCCCCGACAGCTGATATTCTAACCCGATGTCGCACCCAGTTCCCCCACTTGCTTGGCTAAATCCTGGAGATTCGTTTCCTCCATCGGAAAACGCGTGGGATCAATCAACAGACGCTCCGGGATTACTGGCAGCTGGCGGAGACTTGAGCGTTCAATCCTTGAGTCGGGCCTACAGGCGAGGGATCTTCCCCTGGTTTAGTGAGGGCCAACCGATCTTGTGGTGGAGTACGGATCCGCGCATGGTGTTGCGCACCGAAGAATTCAGATTACATCGCTCTTTGAAAAAAACAATCCAGAAATTCCTACAAAACCCAGAATACGAATTGCGAATGGACTCTGCTTTTAGGCAGGCAATTGAGGCCTGCTCGGCCAGTGCACGATCGGGCCAATCAGGCACCTGGATTGTTCCCGAGATGGTGAATGCATATTGCGAACTGCATCGCAGCGGACTCGCCCACAGCGTAGAAGTCTGGGTTCGGGGTGAACTGGTGGGTGGACTCTACTGCGTGACCCTGGGACAGGCTGTCTTTGGCGAGTCGATGTTCAGCAAGATGTCCGATGCATCGAAAATCGCGCTGGCTGCTCTCGTAGCCTTCTGCCGCGCCAACAAAATGCCCTTCGTGGATTGTCAACAAGCCACCTCACACCTGGCATTCATGGGAGCCCAGGAAATGCCGCGAAAAGACTTTCTGGAATTGGTAGCGCATCAGGCCGCGCTGACCCCGCCACTGTGGAGCTTTGACCCTCTATACTGGAAATACGTTCTGAATCCCTAGGGTATTTGCTGTGACAGACCTGACAGATTTGCCGCTACAAACACTGCAGTTTTACGCAACTGCCCCCTACGATTGCAGTTACCTGCCCGGAAGACAGGCTCGTTCGCAGGTGGCCACTCCCAGTTACCTGATCAATCATTCGACTTATTCTGGCTTGGTAGAGCGAGGTTTCAGGCGCAGTGGCATGTTTACCTACAGACCCTACTGCGATGGCTGTCAGGCCTGCACGCCTCTAAGGGTCAAAGCCAACACCTTCGTTCCAGATCGCAGTCAGCGCCGGGCATGGAACAAGCACGAAGGGCTCATCGCACGGGTCCTTCATCTTGGATTCGATGCAGAACACTACGCTCTTTACCTGCGCTACCAAAACCAGCGCCATGCGGGCGGTGGTATGGACGAGGACAGTGTGGACCAGTACTCCCAATTTTTACTGCAGAGTCGCGTGAATTCACGCCTTGTGGAGTTTCGGGAGCCGGACCCGAACGGGCTGCCAGGTCGTTTAAAAATGGTTTCCATACTGGATGTTCTGGATGACGGTCTGTCTGCGGTTTACACGTTTTTTGACACTGCCGACAGTGCAAGTTACGGAACCTACAACGTGCTCTGGCAGTTGCAGCAGGTCAAATCCATGGGCTTGGAATTCGTATATCTCGGGTACTGGATTAAAGACAGTCCCAAAATGAAATACAAAGCGCGCTTTAAGCCCCTGCAGTTGTTGCGCAACGGCATTTGGTGCGACGGCGATGGTGCGGAGTAAGATCAACACACACCATGGTAAAAAAAGATCCCTCCCTACCAGCAACTCCCGCCGTTCAGGTCATCGAACGGATGTTCACCTTGATCGACGTTCTTGCCTCTCGAGAGGAGGCTATCACCCTGAAAGAAATCAGCGAAAAGGCGGGTCTGCATCCCTCCACCACACATCGCATACTGAATGATTTGGCGACCGGACGGTTTGTCGACCGATCCCAACCCGGAAGCTACCGCTTGGGGATGCGATTGCTGGAGCTTGGCAATCTGGTCAAGGGGCGATTGAATGTGCGCGATGCTGCACTGACACCCATGCGGGAATTGCACAAGTTGATCCAGCAACCTGTCAACTTGAGCATGCGCCAAGGCGACGAAATTATTTATGTCGAGCGGGCTTACAGCGAGCGGTCTGGAATGCAGGTGGTTCGCGCCATCGGTGGACGCGCCCCGTTGCATCTGACATCTGTAGGAAAGCTCTTTCTGGCCGCAGACGATCCCCAGAAAATCAGAGCTTATGCCAGCAGAACCGGCTTGCAGGGACATACCAAAAACAGCATTACGTCAATAGAGGGTTTGGAACGCGAACTATCGCGTGTTCGCCAATACGGTCAAGCCAGCGACAACGAGGAACTGGAACTGGGCGTGCGCTGCATGGCTGCTGGAATATATGACGACCAGAACAAACTGGTGGCCGGGCTTTCCATATCAGCTCCATCAGGAAGGCTGGAGGACGGCTGGCTGCCCAAACTGAGAGAAACTGCGAATCAGATATCTGCTGCCTTGGGCCATAAATCCGGCCCAGGGGTTTAATGCGCTAGTTCAGAGCGACCTGGCGATCCGCAGTAACGCTCGCAAGCGGAGCACTTTTAGACAGCGAAGGTGGATTGGACTCTACCCAACGTCTGACACGCTCGGCATCCGCAATACGGCTCAGTTTGCCCGCTGAGTCGAGAAAAACCATGATGAGTTTGCGCCCTGAAACTTTGGCCTGCATGACTAGGCACTGACCGGCTTCAGAGATATAGCCCGTTTTTTGCAGCCCGATGTCCCAGGCAGGATTTTTGACCAGGCGATTGGTGTTGTTGTACTGCAAAGTACGGTGGCCCACTTCCACCTGGTGCCCTGTAGACGTTGAAAGCTCACGCAGCGTTGGATCGCCGTAGGCAAAACTGACCAATGTTGCCAAGTCACGGGCGCTCGATTGATTTTTGCTGGAAAGCCCAGTAGGTTCAACATAGCTGGTGTCACTCATCCCCAAAGACCTGGCCCTGGCATTCATCAGCCCCACGAATGTCGAGAGTCCCCCCGGATAGGTGCGACCCAAGGCATGTGCAGCGCGATTTTCGCTCGCCATCAATGCAAGATGCAACAATTCACCACGGCTTAACTCTGTACCTACACCCAAACGGGAACGACTCCCTTTTTCGGTGTCCACATCCGCCTGGCTGATGGTGATCATTTCTTCCATTGGCAAGCGCGCTTCACTAACGAGCAAACCAGTCATTAATTTGGTGATGGATGCAATGGGAAGCACCGCGGACTCGTTCTTGCTAAACAGTACTTCCTTGGTGTCCTGATCCACAACCAGGGCGACGCTGGAGCGCAAAGCCAACGAATCTGCTGCGCCATGAAGTCCGGCACGCTGCCCGTAAGAGGGCGAAGTGCGCACCGTCGCGTTGGCTGCACTTGTTTTGCGGACCACTCTGGGTTTGGCAGTGGCTTTTTTGACCACTTTCTTGCTGGCTGTTGATGCCTGCTTCTGCCCTGCCAGTGCCGATACTGGTGACGCAGCCACCGCTAGCAAAATACCGAGCGAGAGAATGTGCGCAGTTGAGAATTTCAAGATATGTCCTAACCGTAAATGGCCAAACCCCAGATTTGAGTATCCAATCTTTTGCCAATGCCACCAGTTTAAACAGAAAAGTTACACAATATCAACCACTTGCACGCGAAACTTCAAGAAATATCCTGAAGTTGGACCGTTACCCTTGAGCAGCAACCCGGTCGCCTTTGCCATGGAGCTTGTTCAGCGCACTCAAATAGGCTTTAGCCGATGCAACAACGATATCGGGATCAGCGCCTACGCCATTGACGACACGACCACTGTTTTGCAAACGCACGGTGACCTCTCCCTGACTTTCTGTTGAACCACTGATGGCATTGACCGAGTAAAGCACCATTTCGGCGCCGCTCTTTACGTGTACCTCAATAGCTTTCAGGGAAGCGTCCACAGGCCCGTTACCGTCAGATGAACCTTTTACCTCTTTACCATCCACAGTGAATACGATTTCGGCCTGCGGCCGCTCACCGGTCTCACTATGCTGCGACAGAGACACGAAGCCGTATTGCTCCTTGTCGTTGATCACGCTTTCCTCGCTCACCAAAGCCAGGATGTCTTCGTCAAAGATCTCGCTCTTGCGATCCGCAAGCTCCTTAAATCGGGAGAACGCAGCGTTGATTTCAGCCTCGCTCTCCATTTGCACGCCTAGCTCCTGAAGCCGCTGCTTGAATGCATTGCGTCCACTGAGCTTGCCAAGAACAATTTTGTTGGCAGTCCAGCCCACGTCCTCCGCCCGCATGATTTCATAGGTATCCCGTGCCTTCAGCACGCCGTCTTGGTGAATGCCAGACGCATGTGCGAACGCATTCGCCCCCACTACGGCCTTGTTTGGCTGAACAACAAACCCGGTGGTTTGGCTGACCATTCGGCTGGCAGCAAGAATGTGCCGTGTGTCGACACCTAGCTCGAGATTGAAGTAATCCTTGCGCGTTTTGACAGCCATAACGACTTCCTCGAGACTGCAATTTCCCGCACGCTCACCCAATCCATTGATCGTACATTCGACCTGCCGCGCACCGCCAATCTTGACTCCGGCCAACGAGTTGGCTACGGCCATTCCTAAATCGTTATGGCAGTGGACCGACCAAATGGCCTTATCCGAGTTGGGGATGCGTTCGCGCAAGGTTTTGATGAAATTCCCATACAGCTCCGGTATGGCATAGCCTACTGTGTCGGGCACGTTGATCGTGGTCGCCCCTTCGGAAATAACTGCCTCAAGTACGCGGCAAAGGAAGTCCATATCACTGCGGTAACCGTCCTCAGGGCTGAATTCGACATCCTCCACCAGATTGCGCGCGAAACGGACTGACTGCTTGGCTTGCTCAAACACCTGGTCTGGCGTCATGCGCAACTTCTTCTCCATATGCAGAGGTGATGTTGCAATAAAGGTGTGAATCCTCGCCCGGTTGGCTCCCTTCAGAGCCTCCGCAGCACGTGAAATATCGCGGTCATTGGCCCGGGACAGAGAGCAAATGGTGGAGTCTTTGATGGTGTTAGCAATTAACTGGACGGCCTCAAAGTCACCGTTGGAGCTGGCGGCAAAGCCCGCTTCAATGACGTCCACCTTAAGCCTTTCCAGTTGCCGGGCAATGCGCAACTTTTCGTCACGCGTCATGGATGCCCCGGGCGACTGCTCGCCGTCACGCAAGGTCGTATCAAAAATGATCAATTGGTCAGCCATTTATTCACTCCTCAAATTTGCAAATCTGCACCAAGGCTTGTAGCCCCAAAACACAAAAGGCCCGCTGCGGTTGCATACGGGCCTTTAAGGAAAAATGCGTCCGCTACTTTTTCCGCCCATTAAGACGCGATAGAAGTAGCGTTAAAGCCAATAAATTCATGGTGCCAATGTACCATAAACGGGGTTGGAACGATTCATCACTTGTGTAACCCGCGCTCGTCTGGCTCGTCTGTTGACGTGCTGATGACACTGGTCTGTACGCCGCGTGCCTTGCGCACACCATAAATCACATATCCGCTGAGCCCATACAGAACAAAGATGCCAAACATCACCGTTGGCGGATCGATATTGATTACCGCGATACCCAAAGCAATAAGCACAATGACAACGAAGGGGACGCTACGCTTCATGCCGATGTCCTTGAAGCTGTAAAACGGTACGTTCGTGACCATCGTCAAACCTGCATAAAGGCAAAGTACAAACATGGGCCAGGCGAGGTCCGTCCCCTTCCAACCCAAATCTGTAGCCAGCCAAATGAACCCTGCGACCAAGGCAGCAGCAGCTGGTGACGGCAGTCCCTGAAAATAGCGCTTGTCCACAACCGCCGTATTCACGTTGAAGCGGGCCAATCTGAGTGCTGCACAGGCACAGTACACGAAGGCGGCAAACCAGCCCCAGCGCCCAAGATCTTTTAAGGCCCATATATAAGAAATGAGGGCAGGCGCGGCGCCGAAAGACACCATATCGGAAAGGGAGTCCATTTGTTCGCCAAACGCACTTTGCGTATTGGTCATCCGGGCCACCCGACCATCCAGACTGTCCAGTACCAGCGCGCAGAACACGCCCACCGCCGCCAGATCGAAGCGACCGTTCATCGCCATCACGACAGCATAAAAACCACCAAAAAGTGCGGCCAGCGTAAAAAGATTGGGGAGAACGTAAATGCCTTTACGCCGCTTGCGAATCACCACCGCCGAACTGTTCGCGTCGTTCGAATCAATTTCATCTTCCATACTTTTCCTTGACAAGGGCTGGGTGCGTGCAATGCAAGAAACCTAGCTATTGAAGAACCCATGTGGCCGAAGTGTAGTTCAGCAGGGCTGAATCCTTCTCATCAGCATTGATGCGCCCAAATACAGCTCAAAGAAAAAGGCCACCTGAGTGGCCTTTTTGTGAAGCATCTGAAACAATTTGCTTAGTTGCGAGTTTGGTCGACGAGCTTGTTTTTAGCAATCCAGGGCATCATAGAGCGCAGTTGGCCACCGACTTTTTCAATGCTGTGGTCAGCGGTATTGCGACGGCGAGCTGTCATGCTTGGATAGTTGGTGCGACCTTCCAGAATGAACATCTTGGCGTAGTCACCGTTTTGAATGCGCTTGAGAGCATTGCGCATCGCTTCGCGGGACTGCGCGTTAATCACTTCAGGACCGGTTACATACTCGCCATATTCCGCATTATTGGAGATAGAGTAATTCATGTTGGCGATGCCGCCTTCATAAATCAGGTCCACAATCAGCTTGAGTTCGTGCAGGCATTCAAAGTAGGCCATTTCAGGTGCATAACCCGCTTCGACCAGGGTTTCATAGCCCATCTTGATAAGTTCGACGGCACCACCGCACAGAACGGCTTGCTCGCCAAACAAATCAGTCTCGGTTTCTTCTTTGAAGTTGGTCTCAATGATGCCGGCTTTGCCGCCGCCATTGGCCATGGCGTAGCTCAGAGCCAAATCACGGGCTTTGCCGGACTTGTCCTGATGCACTGCCACCAGATGAGGAACACCACCACCTTGCGTGTAGGTGTTGCGAACGGTGTGGCCAGGAGCCTTGGGGGCGACCATCCAAACATCAAGGTCTGCGCGAGGAACAACCTGGTTGTAGTGCACGTTAAATCCATGGGCAAACGCAAGTGATGCGCCAGCCTTGATGTTGGGAGCCACGTTATTGGTGTAGACCTCTGCGATTTGCTCATCGGGCAGGAGGATCATGACTACATCAGCGATCTTTACCGCGTCATTGACTTCCATGACATTCAGACCGGCCTTGCCAACCTTATCCCATGAAGCACCGCCTTTGCGCAAGCCCACCACGACTTTGACGCCGCTGTCGTTCAGGTTTTGTGCATGGGCATGACCCTGACTGCCGTAACCGATGATGGCAACTGTCTTGCCCTTGATCAGGCTCAGGTCGCAGTCCTTGTCGTAATAAACCTTCATATCTTCTCTCCGTTGTAAAAAACCAATAACTTTATGGGACAGAACTCTAGCTCTGTTCCCACCTAACTAGATTCTCAAAATTCGCTCGCCGCGGCCGACGCCGCTGGAGCCCGTACGCACTGTTTCAAGAATAGCTGCACGCTCGATGGCTTCCAAAAAAGCATCATTCTTGGACTGGTCACCTGTGAGCTCGATGGTGTAGCTTTTTTCGGTGACATCAATGATTCGACCTCGAAAAATATCAGTCATGCGCTTCATTTCTTCCCGCTCCTTACCTACAGCGCGGACCTTCACCATCATCAACTCCCGCTCGATGTAGGCACCTTCAGTCAGATCGACCACTTTCACCACTTCAATAAGTCGGTTCAAGTGTTTGGTGATCTGCTCGATGGTGTCATCCGACCCGGTCGTCTGAATGGTCATTCGCGACAAACTCGGGTCTTCCGTAGGAGCAACCGTCAGGGATTCGATGTTGTATCCGCGCGCGGAAAACAAGCCCACCACCCGGGACAAGGCGCCCGGTTCATTTTCCAGCAATACTGCAATGATGTGTTTCATATAGACAGACTCCTCTTTTCGGTGCCCTCCCCCCAATGCGGTAACACCTGGGCTTGGCAAACAATAGATTCGTCAAAAATTGGTTGAAAAAAACGCTACTAAAAATATAGCTAGTTGTGCTTTATCTGTAAGCGCTAGAGGACAATTTGGTTAAAGATCTTCACTGCTGAGCAGCATTTCGGTAATGCCTTTGCCAGCCTGCACCATGGGGAACACGTTTTCGGTAGGGTCGGTCCGGAAATCCATGAAAACTGTACGGTCCTTTAATTTACGGGCTTCGCGAATGGCACCTTCTACATCTCCCGGCTTTTCAATCAGCATACCCACATGGCCATAGGCTTCGGCAAGTTTGACGAAGTTCGGCAAGGCATCCATGTAGCTGTGGCTGTAGCGGCCTTCGTAATCAATTTCTTGCCACTGTCGGACCATGCCCAGGTACCGATTGTTCAGCGCCATGATCTTGATTGGCGTGTTGTATTGCAGGCAGGTCGAGAGTTCCTGAATGCACATTTGCACGGAACCTTCCCCAGTTACACAAAAAACCTCAGACTCAGGCTTGGCCAACTTGATTCCCATGGCATAAGGGATACCGACGCCCATAGTGCCCAAGCCACCGGAATTGATCCAGCGGCGTGGCTCATCAAAGCGGTAGTACTGTGCCGCCCACATTTGGTGCTGCCCCACATCTGAAGTGACGTAAGTATCGGTGCCTTTGGTCAAGTTCCAAAGTGTCTCGACCACATACTGCGGCTTGATCACATCGCCCTTACCGTGGTCATAGGCAAGGCAGTTTTTCTTTCTCCAACCTTCAATGGTGTCCCACCAGCCAGCCAATGCATTGGCGTCGGGCTTGACTGCGCTTTCCCTGATCATGGCAATCATCTCGGTCAGAACGTCTTTGACGTCGCCAACGATCGGAATGTCGACCCGAACCCGTTTGGAAATGCTGCTAGGGTCAATGTCGATGTGGATGATCTTGCGCTCGTTCTGAGAGAAGTGCTTTGGGTTACCAATGACACGGTCGTCAAATCGGGCCCCGACCGCCAACAAAACATCACAGTTTTGCATGGCATTGTTGGCTTCTACAGTGCCGTGCATACCCAACATGCCGAGGAATTTCCGGTCGCTGGCCGGATACGCACCCAACCCCATCAGGGTGTTGGTACAAGGGTATCCCAGCATGTCCACCAAAGTACGCAGTTCGGCAGAGGCATTGCTGAGCAATACCCCACCGCCGGTGTAAATGTAGGGACGCTTGGCAGCAAGCAAAAGCTGCAATGCTTTGCGAATTTGACCGCCGTGGCCTTTGCGAACCGGGTTGTAGGAACGCATGGTGACCGCAGAAGGATAGCCTGTAAACGGCACCTTTTTGAAGGACACGTCCTTCGGAATATCAATCACAACGGGGCCTGGGCGACCACTGCGGGCAATATGAAAAGCCTTCTTGATGGTCTCGGCCAAGTCGTTGGCATCCTTGACAAGGAAGTTGTGCTTCACAACGGGGCGGGTAATACCCACGGTGTCGCACTCTTGAAAGGCGTCCAGGCCAATCGCATGAGTGGGAACCTGCCCGGTAATGATGACCATCGGGATGCTGTCCATGTAGGCGGTCGCGATACCTGTGACAGCGTTGGTTACTCCAGGACCGGAGGTGACAAGTGCCACCCCCACATCCCCGGTTGCACGGGCGTAGCCGTCAGCGGCATGTACGGCCGCTTGCTCATGGCGCACCAACACATGCTGCATTGTGTCTTGCTTATACAGAGCGTCGTAAATGTGGAGTACCGAGCCCCCGGGATATCCCCAGATGTACTTGACGCCCTCTGCCTGAAGACCTTTGACAAGTATTTCCGCGCCACGCAACTCTTGCGCTGCAGGTGCTGATTTCGCGTTTGAAGTAGCTGCTGCCGAAGCAATTTCGGCCTTTGAAATTTCCATGATGAACCTTTGTGAATTTCTCTGACGAAAAACCTTGGGTGCCCCTTCGCAAACACTTGTGGAGTCGCGTCGGGACTTGAGAACCAGGCCATGGGCGCATTGAA
Organism: uncultured beta proteobacterium; assembly: GCA_903954045.1. Classification (GTDB taxonomy): domain Bacteria; phylum Pseudomonadota; class Gammaproteobacteria; order Burkholderiales; family Burkholderiaceae_C; genus Allorhodoferax. Next base: position 23,025 of record CAJBMJ010000060.1, read on the forward strand.
TGCTGCACCGGACCGGGTCCCGTTTGCCTTTTGATGTGCAAGGCGGATTATCGCATTTGAAATGCCCGTTTCTTACAAACCACCAAAAAAGCACTTTCGCGGTGCCATAATCTTCCAACTACATTGGGTGCGGCAATTGCGGCCATCGACCTATAACCTGTTTCTTTCAGCCGTTTTCTTAACTGATTGGTTGCCTTTGGCTTCTGAACTCGAACTCTCCGATTTCCTGAAAAGCGTCGAAAAACGCGCTTTCAAGCGCTCGATTTACCACGTTCGCAATGAGGAATCGGCACTGGATATCGTTCAGGACAGCATGATGAAACTGGCCGAGCACTACGGACACAAACCACCGGAAGAACTTCCCATGCTCTTCCAACGCATATTGTCCAATTGCATTTTGGACTGGTTCAGGCGCCAGAAGACTCAAAACGCCTTGTTTTCCAATATGGGAAGCTTTGAATCCGACGAACTTGGCGAAGATTTCGACCTTTTGGAAACTTTGCAGGCCTCAGGTGACTCTGAAAAAAGCGAGAGTGCGCAAGACCTGACCGAACGGGCACAAACCTTGCGTGAAATTGAAACGGAAATTATGCAATTGCCAGCACGTCAACGGGAAGCCTTCCTGATGCGTTATTGGGAGGAAATGGACGTGGCTGAAACTGCGGTGGCAATGGGCTGCTCTCAGGGCAGTGTGAAAACGCATTGTTCGAGAGCGGTTCACGCTTTAGGACAGGCACTAAGAGCCAAAGGGATTCGATTATGACAACACACATATCCAGCGTGCATTCAAACGAGCAATTTGCAAGGCGCGTTGCGTCACAGCTGAATGATGCAGCAAATCAACTGCCGCACGACATCTCTGAGAGACTCAAAGCCGCCCGCTCTTTGGCGTTGAGCAAGCGCAAGGTCGTCAAAACGGTGACAGCTTCCAACGTCAGCGTAACGGGTAACGCTCTTACCTTGCAAGGCGGGGGTGACTGGGGCGGGCTCTGGAAATGGCTGGGTTCAGCACTGCCTTTGGTGGCTCTGGTTGCAGGTTTGATGACCATTGCCTTGGTGCAGGACGATTTACGTGCGCTGGAAGTGGCAGAAGTAGATGCTGAGTTACTGACGGACGATCTGCCGCCTGCTGCATACACCGACCCAGGTTTTACCCAGTATTTGCGTGGCGAACTAAACCGCTGAACACATTAAACCAAGCATGATTTTTTTTGGTTTTGGTCCTTTTTTTACACCTTTCCTGCCAACCGTGACGCGTATGAGGTTGGTCTTCCTCGCCGCAATGCTCGCTGCTGCCAGTATGCCCGGACTCTTGCTCGCCCAAGTGCCCAACCCAGGCTCCCAAGCGTCGGCACCCGTGAGCAGTGCAGACACTCCTCGTTGGAACGGGTTGACGGCAACACAAAAAAAATCCCTCGCACCACTTGCAAAGACCTGGGATACCCTCAGCGATGGTCACAGGCGCAAGTGGATCGCTCTATCTTTAACCTACCCCAGCCTCGCCCCTGCCGAACAGGAAAAACTGCATAGCCGAATGGCAGAATGGGCCGCGATGAAACCCAAAGATCGTGAGCTGGCTCGACTGAACTTTGTAGAGACAAAGAAAATTGCACCCGAAAACCGGGCTGCCAACTGGGAAGCCTACCAGGCTCTGAGCGCGGAGGAACGGGGAAAACTGGCTTCCGGCGCCCCCGGCAAGCCCAGTGGTGCTGCCATTGCCATAAAGCCTGTTCCTGGAAAAATGACCTCGGTTCCTGCAACCAGCAACGCACCAGAGTCAGCACGGCCACTCCTTAGTGGTTTGAAAGGGATTGACCCTCAAACTCTGCTTCCCCTGCGAGCATTGACGCCTGCCAGCACTGACTAAAGCCCGTAATGCGAGCCGCGAACACGGCCCACATACAATGCTGGGCGCATGACACCCCAGGACTCCACCGCAAGCACCCTACCTGACACTCCCGGACTGTGGCGCCGCATGGCGTGCTGGTTATATGAAGGAATGCTTCTATTTGGCGTGGTTTTCCTATCGGGCTATCTCTTTGGGACTCTCAGTCAGACCCGCAATGCCATGGACAACCGGCATGCCCTGCAGGCCTTTCTCGTCATTGTGTTTGGCATTTACTTTGTGTGGTTTTGGTCCAAGGGGCAAACACTTGCGATGAAAACTTGGAACATCCGCATTGTGGACACACAGGGAATCGCAATCAGTCAGTGGCGTGCACTTTGGCGATACATCTTGAGCTGGGTGTGGTTTTTGCCGCCACTCGTTGCCGTTTCGCCGTTCAGTTTGAATGGTGCAGAGACTTTTGTCATCGTACTTGGGTGGGTTGCTTGCTGGGCACTGCTGAGCCGATTTCAGTCAGAAAACCAGTTTTGGCATGACCGGGCTGCAGGAACCAAATTGATCACGTCCAAACCTATGAGTCGGTAGGCATGGAGCCCGCAAAAGATTTACTGAGGCACAAACAGCGCAAGGGCTTTGTCCGCCTTTGGCACGCGACCATGTTTTCATTTGCTGGACTGAAGGACGCCTGGAATGAAACAGCCTTTCGACAGGAAAGTCTGGCGGCCTTGCTACTCATCCCCTGTGCATTTTGGTTGGGGCAGAACTGGGTCGAGACGACATTGCTGGCGGGCAGCGTGGTTTTGCTGATGGTGGTTGAGCTTCTCAACACAGGTATTGAAGCTACCGTTGACCGAATTAGTCCAGAATGGCATCCCCTATCCAGACGCGCCAAGGATATGGGGAGTGCCGCGGTACTGCTGAGCTTGCTGTTGTGCGCCGGAATCTGGGTAGCTGCCCTCTACCAAAAGATGTTTTGAGTTAACAAACTCAAACCGCAGATTCGTCCTGCTCTCCGGTGCGAATGCGAACAACACGCTCCACACTGGTGACAAAGATTTTGCCATCACCTATCTTGCCTGTGTGCGCCGCTTTGACAATGGCATCGACGCAGCGGTCCACGTCTTCGGTCTTGACCACGACCTCCACTTTAACTTTCGGCAGAAAGTCCACCACGTATTCGGCGCCCCGGTACAACTCGGTATGGCCTTTCTGACGCCCAAAACCCTTGACTTCAGTCACGGTTAAACCCGTAACGCCACATTCGGCAAGAGCTTCACGCACCTCTTCAAGTTTGAAGGGTTTCACTATCGCGGTAATTTGTTTCATCTGCTTGTCCAATAAAAATCAGGCCCGAAAGCTGTTGGTAATAGGATAACGCCAATCCTTGCCAAAGCTGCGGTGGGTTACCCGAATTCCAACCGGTGCCTGACGACGTTTGTATTCATTGATTTTGATGAGGCGGGTCACTTTTTCCACATCTTCGCGGGCAAATCCCGCCTCCACAATGGTGTCGATGCTCTGGTCGTTCTCCATGTAGCGCTCCACAATAGCATCCAAAACATCGTATGGAGGCAAACTGTCCTGATCCTTTTGGTCTGGTCTCAGTTCTGCGCTGGGAGGACGCTCAATGATCCGCTCAGGTATGGGATTTTTGCCTGAGCCATAGGGGTCATTGTCATTGCGCCAACGGGCCAGCCGGAAAACAAGTGTCTTGGCGATGTCCTTGATCACAGCAAAGCCACCCGCCATATCGCCATACAAAGTGCAATAGCCCGTGGCCATTTCCGACTTATTGCCCGTTGTCAACACAATGCTGCCGAACTTGTTGCTCAACGCCATCAGCAGCGTGCCACGAATCCGCGCTTGGATGTTTTCTTCCGTCGTATCCTCCGCCCGGCCCTGAAAGTCGGCGGCCAAAGAAGCCTTGAACGCTTCAAACTGCGGCACGATTGAAATTTCTTCATAGGCGACGCCCAATCGCCGAGCCATTTCCCGCGCGTCAATCCAACTGATATCCGCGGTGTAAGGCGAAGGCATCATGACCGTCCGAACCTTCTGTGGGCCCAATGCATCAACAGCAATTGCCAACACCAAGGCAGAGTCAATGCCCCCTGACAGACCCAACAAGGCTCCGGGGAAACCATTTTTCCCAATGTAGTCGCGCACGCCTAACACCAGGGCATCCCACAAGTCTGCTTCCGGCGTGCGCAAAGGCTCCACATTCGCTACTATATTTATAGCGCCTTGTGCTCTGTTTACCTGGGCTAGGAACAGATTTTCCTGAAAACTGGGAGCACGCCCCACTACAGCGCCGCCGGCGTCCAGTACGAAGGAGTGGCCCTCGAAAACCACTTCATCCTGCCCTCCAACCAAATGGGCGTAGACCGTCGGCAACCCCGTAGCTACCGCGCGCTGCGCCAGAGTGGCCTCACGCTCATACCCTTTACCAACGTGAAATGGCGAAGCATTGATCACCGCCAGCATTTCGGCTCCCGCCTCTCGCGCCAGACGCGCTGGCTCTTCAAACCAGGCATCTTCGCAAATCAGCAAGCCAATTCGTACTTTTTGGTCTGAGGCTCCGGCTTCGAAAACACAAACTCCCCTGCCTGGCGTGAAATACCTACGCTCGTCGAACACCTGGTAATTGGGTAACTCACGCTTGGCATAGCTTGCAACGACGCGGCCTTCCTGCAGTACGCTGGCGGCATTGAAGCGACTTTGCACAGCGACAGAACGGGTACGCAAATCACCACCGGTAGGGTGTCCCACTACCACCGTCATGTCTTTTAACCCGGCGGTCTGCTGTGCCACTGCATTCACGGCATCATCGCATGCTGAAATAAAGGCGGGTCTCAAAAACAGGTCTTCTGCTGCATAACCGCAAATAGACAGCTCTGGAGTGAGCAGCAGACGGGCACCCTCTGCGTAGGCGTGGTGTGCAGCATCAACAATTTTCCGAGCATTGCCGTCCAGATCGCCAACAATGAAATTGAGTTGTGCAACGCACAGGGTGAGAGTCATGAAACAGCAAAATTATGGTTGCAGCAGGCATACAACTACGGCCGCTGCACAAGGAACACTCCATGCAGCGCGATGATTATGTCATTCGGTTGAGTACCCACCCTCGGGACGTGGACGCGAAATCTTGGGATGCGTTGCTCCGACTCCAAGAGCAACCGACCCCATTCATGCGCCATGCCTATTTGGCTGCGCTGCATGAAAGTGGCAGCGCATGCCCGGAAACGGGGTGGATACCCCATTTTTTGACTCTGCATGCAGGCCCCGCTCTTGTGGCTGCTTGCGTGGTTTACCTGAAGACGCACTCTCATGGGGAGTATGTTTTTGATTGGGCCTGGGCCAGTGCCTACCAGCAGCATGGCGTTGCCTATTACCCGAAGGCTGTAGTTGCAGTGCCATTTACGCCCGTGCCCGGAACGCGCTTGCTTGCCAGAGATACCGATGCCCGCATTGCGCTACTGCGCGAACTGCTAGCCTGGAGTGAGCGGATGGGTGTCTCTTCCATTCATTTGTTGTTTAGTACCGATGAGGACACATTCGCCAGCAAGCAACTGGGAATGATGCAGCGCAATACTGTTCAATTCCATTGGACGAATACACAACCTGCATTGACAAGCTTCGAGACCTTTCTGGGCACACTCACCCAGGAAAAGCGAAAGAAAATCCGACAGGAAAGAAGAAAAGTCGCAGATGCAGGGGTCAGTTTTCAATATGCAAAGGGGACGGAAATTACTCCCGCCCAGTGGGAGTTCTTTTATCGTTGTTACGAGAAGACCTACTGGGAGCACGGCAACCCGCCCTACTTGAGTCGCGATTTCTTTGCTCGCATGGCCAGCACCATGCCTGAGCACTGGTTGCTGTTCATCGCCTACCGTGAACAGCAACCGATTGCTAGTAGTTTGATAGCAATTGATGAAGTAAGCACGGGCGATACGATGGATTTCAACCCGCCAATGAAGAAGATTGCCTACGGCCGCTATTGGGGCGCATTGGAAAGGGTTGATTGCCTTCATTTCGAGGCCTGTTTCTACCAACCCCTGCAATGGTGCATTGAAAATGCCTATGACCGGTTTGAGGGCGGAGCTCAGGGCGAACACAAAATGGCAAGGGCACTACTTCCAGTCAAAACCAATAGTGCGCATTGGATAGCCCATCCGGCATTCGCAGACGCGGTCGCCAGATTTTTGGAGCGTGAAGGCCAAGGCATTGGAAACTACCTTCAGGACTTGCAGGAACGCATCCCCTTTAAACAAACGCTTTGATGTCAGCGATTCGACAGTTGCAGTGATCTAAACGGACGCTTTAGTCGCGCATGTGACCACACACCGAGGGATACCTCTAATCGCACCACATTTGCGGCTTATGCCCAGTGAAAACTGATACCGTGCGGGACTATCTATCCAACTTAGTCCGATTTACTGCACGCTCAATCCATGCGAAAAGCTTCTACCGTTGACGAACCAAAGCATCCGCCGCCGCCCAGCTCGCTGTTGGTAGCACTTGAACTCAGGGCACCATGGGAGTTGTGGTCAGTTATCCCTTCCTGGCCGCTACTTTCTCGGGCCCCGGCGGGAGATGGGCATCCAGTGATCGTGTTTCCGGGCCTATCGGCCAGCGACGGATCAACATTGCCAATCAGGGGGTTCCTGCAAAATCTGGGCTATGACGTGTCCGGATGGAACCAGGGCTACAACTTCGGACCCAGAGCCGGAATCCTGGACACCGCAAAGCGCCAGGTGCAAGACACGTTTGAGGCCAGTGGAGAACAGGTGAGCCTTGTTGGCTGGAGTCTCGGCGGAATTTACGCACGCGAACTGGCCAAGGAATTGCCGCTTTGTGTGCGCAGCGTCATTACTTTGGGAACCCCCTTTACCGGCTCTCATAGAAGCACCAATGCATGGCGTCTTTATGAGCTCACCAGTGGCAGGGACATAGCGCAAGAACTCGCAAAGTTTGACCTTCCACAGGCGCCGCCTGTGCCAACTACTTCGATTTATTCCCGCACCGATGGCGTAGTGACATGGAACGCCAGCATTCAGGCACCCTGCAAAAAAAACCCCCACACCGAGAATGTGGAGGTTTTTGCAAGTCATATTGGGCTGGGTCTCAACCCTAGCGCCTGGTGGGCTCTGGCCGACCGTCTTTCGCAACCAGCGGGCAAATGGCGTCGCTTTGAGCGCCGAAATGCCTTGCAACGAATGGTGTTTCCCGACCCGAATCGCAAAGCCTGAAAAGCTTAGCCCAGAGACTTCTGGTAGTTGGCTATGCCTTCCATGATTTCTTGGCGGGCTGCTTCCGGGCCTTCCCAACCAAGAATCTTGACCCATTTACCGTCTTCCAGATCTTTGTAGTGCTCAAAGAAGTGGGCGATGGTTTTCAGGCGCAATGGCTGCAGATCTTCCGGCTTCTGCCAACGACTGTAAAGCGAGAGAATTTTGTTGATCGGAACAGCCAACACTTTGCCGTCCATGCCCGCTTCGTCTTCCATCTTCAGAATACCAATGGCGCGGCAGGGTACCACTACGCCGGGAATCAGCGGCACAGGTGTCACCACCAACACATCCACGGGATCGCCATCGCCAGAAATCGTCTTGGGGACATATCCATAATTGGTGGGATAGTGCATGGCCGTGCTCATGAAACGGTCCACAAAAATGGCTCCTGAAGCTTTATCCACCTCGTACTTCACAGGATCCGCATTCATGGGAATCTCGATGATCACATTGAACGCATCAGGAGCATTATTGCCAGGGGTAACGTTGTCGAGGGACATGGAAGATCTCTTGGGTCTAGTGGGTATGAAAGATTAGGATTAACCCTGATTTTACTGACTGCACACTTTCGAATCGCCGGATTGAGACTTTTTTCACGTTAAAGTCCGGTTGTTGGCCAATCAACTCCGCAGCATTGAAGACGGGAGCAATGAGGAAGCAACGCAGCGGGGGTATCGCTAGCGCTACCCCCTCATTCGCGAAACAACAAAGGAGTTAGATATGACGGGCAACTCGGCGCTGATACTTGCGCTTGTTTGTGGCTTCATTGCCGTGGCCTACGGCTTTTGGGCACGCAATTGGATTCTTTCCCAAGATGCTGGAAACGCGCGCATGCAGGAAATAGCAGCAGCCATCCAGACAGGCGCTGCAGCCTATTTAAACCGGCAGTACAAGACCATCGCTGTGGTCGGTCTGATTCTGACCATACTCATTGCGGTCTTTCTAGACGGACTCAGTGCTGTAGGCTTCGTTATCGGGGCGGTCCTTTCAGGAGCCTGCGGTTTTATCGGCATGAATGTCTCGGTTCGGGCCAATGTCCGCACTGCACAGGCTGCTACCAAAGGTATTGGCCCAGCACTAGATGTCGCATTCCGTGGCGGTGCCATCACCGGCATGCTGGTGGTAGGTTTGGGATTGCTTGGAGTCACCGGCTTTTACTGGTTTTTAGTCGGCAATGGCAATCTGACGCCCGATAAAGACCTGGCCAAATTGCTCAACCCCTTGATCGGCTTCGCCTTTGGGTCTTCACTTATCTCTATCTTCGCTCGCTTGGGTGGCGGCATTTTCACCAAAGGCGCCGACGTAGGCGCTGACCTGGTGGGTAAGGTGGAAGCAGGCATTCCGGAGGATGACCCCCGCAATCCTGCCGTAATTGCAGACAACGTGGGTGACAACGTAGGCGATTGCGCTGGCATGGCGGCGGACCTGTTTGAAACCTATGCCGTCACTTTGATTGCTACCATGGTGCTGGGAGCTCTTCTGGTTACCGGAGCAGGCACCGCCGCAGTGGTTTATCCGCTGGCCCTGGGAGCGGTGTCCATCGTCGCCTCCATCATTGGATGCTCTTTTGTCAAAGCCTCTCCTGGCATGAAAAACGTGATGCCAGCCTTGTACAAAGGCCTCGCGGTAGCGGGCATTCTGTCTCTCATCGCATTCTTTTTTGTGACCCAGTGGCTGATACCAGACAACGCTATTACCGCCAGCGGCAGTCAAATGAAGCTGTTTGGCGCTTGCGCAGTGGGACTTGTTCTTACAGCCGCGCTGGTATGGATTACCGAGTACTACACCGGAACGCAGTACGCACCTGTACGCCATATTGCACAAGCATCCACTACGGGCCACGGTACTAACATCATTGCGGGTCTGGGTGTTTCCATGCGATCCACGGCCTGGCCAGTGATCTTTGTTTGCATGGCAATTTACAGTGCTTATGCATTGGCTGGCCTCTATGGCATCGCTATCGCAGCAACTTCTATGTTGAGTATGGCTGGTATTGTGGTGGCGCTCGACGCTTATGGCCCTATCACAGATAACGCTGGCGGCATTGCTGAAATGGCAGAACTTCCAGCTAGCGTGCGAGACATCACCGACCCGCTGGACGCCGTGGGTAACACCACCAAAGCCGTGACCAAGGGATACGCCATTGGCTCTGCGGGCCTGGCGGCACTAGTGCTGTTTGCCGACTACACCCATAAACTCGAGGCTTATGGCAAGGTAATTACCTTTGACCTAAGCAATCCTATGGTTATCATCGGCCTCTTCATCGGTGGCCTGATTCCTTACCTGTTCGGTGCCATGGCCATGGAGGCAGTGGGACGTGCAGCAGGCTCGGTGGTGGTTGAGGTCCGTCGTCAGTTCAGTACGATCAAAGGCATCATGGACGGTACCGGCAAACCCGAATACGACACTGCCGTGGATATGCTGACAAGTGCGGCCATCAAGGAAATGATGATCCCCAGTCTGCTGCCCGTGGTGGTTCCCATCGTAGTGGGCTTGGCGCTGGGACCAGCCGCACTGGGTGGCCTTTTGATGGGCACCATCGTCACCGGCCTGTTTGTCGCCATTTCCATGTGTACGGGTGGAGGCGCCTGGGATAACGCCAAAAAATACATTGAGGACGGCAACTTTGGCGGAAAAGGGTCAGAAACCCACAAGGCCGCAGTCACCGGCGATACGGTAGGCGACCCCTACAAAGACACGGCCGGCCCAGCCATTAACCCCCTGATCAAAATCATCAACATCGTTGCCCTGCTCATCGTTCCGCTGATGATGAAGATTCACGGCGGCTAAAGATATCTGTATTGATAAGAGCCCGCAAATGCGGGCTTTTTTTGCGCCATACTTCCTGCATGCGCTCCATCGGGCATTTGTTCCAAGTTCTTATCGTGGCATCACTGGCTTCAGGCCTGAGCGCATGCGTGAGCTTGTTGCCCGAAAGTCGCAGCAACGTATCCACCTTCAACAGTTTTGAAGACGCCAAAAATGCGGTAGAGAGTCTCAAGCCGATGCAAAGCACCAGCGAGACACTCAAGGCTCTGGGTATCGAAGCCAATACCCAACCCAATGTTTCCTTGCTGACCCATGCAGATATTGTTCGCCGCTTGGCACCGGGGAGCGTTCTTACCAAGCTCGATCTTGATCCTGGAATTGTTGTCTGTATAGAAGCCAAGGATGCCTGTCGAGGCCTTGAACTGCTGGCGAGTCGCATTGCCAAAGTGCGCAACGGCAATTTCTTTTCCGATTTTTTGAATTTTTCACGGCGTACAGAAATCAGTGGATGGCGCTTCAATGCCCTGATATTAATGGTCAACGACGTTGTGGTTTACCGTACCTGGGGCGGACAGCCTGCAATCCACGAAACTGAAGTGCAATCAAATCCACTCGGACCTCTTCAGGATATAGGGCCGGCAGCGGTCACTAGCAAGTAGCTTTGTGCGAACCAAATGAAAACAAAACCGAATTTGCAAGGTCCTGCGTTTGAAAATACTAGTCGTTGATGACCATGCTCTCGTTCGCGAAGGGCTTTGTCAGGTCCTGAAAGGACTCGATGAGGGCGTTACCGTGATTCAAGCGGGTGACTGCTCTCAGGCTTTCGCACTTGCTGAAGCCCATGCGGATTTGGACCTTGTCATGCTCGATTACCACTTGCCGGACATGAATGGTCTGACTGCACTCTCTGTCTTTGGCAAAAATCACCCAGAGCTGCCCATCATCATGCTTTCCGGGTCCACCGGGACCCACAGGGTCAGGCAGTTTCTGAGTGCTGGAGCTGCTGGTTTCGTCACCAAATCCAGCCATAGTGACGAGTTACTCAAGGCCGTTCGCCAGGTTCTTGAAGGCGATGTCTACTTGCCACCCGATTTTGAAAACCATGCGAACATAGTGGAGCCTGAAAAGCCGGATGCAGGTCAATTGCTGACAAAGAAACAGCATCTGGTTTTGAGAGGGATAGTGGACGGGCTCTCCAACCGGGAAATCGCAGAGTCCATGCACGTTTCTGAAGAAACCATCAAGTCACATGTCACTGCCATCCTTCGACATTTCGAAGTTCAGAATCGGACGCAGGCCGTTGTGGCAGCGGCTAAGTCGGGTTATTTTTCAACTTCACAGTGAGCGCATTGTCTGCGCGTTCTCGCTCTAGACGCGCTGGCGCATGATGGTTTGCAACAGAATACGAAGTTTGGCTGCTCGAACTGGTTTGTGAAGTAGCTTGAGATTCGCCTTTGCAGCCGCATCCATCAGCCCTGCGTCCGTGTCTCCGCTCAACAAACAGGCTACGATATCCCTCCCGGCAAGGGCCCGCAAAGAGGAAATCACATCGAGGCCTGTCTGATGGGTTTCCAGTCGGTAGTCACACAGAATGACGTCTGGCAATGCTTCAGATTGAATCAGGTGATGTGCTCTAACCGACGACTCCGCTGATCGAACCACACACCCCCATGACATCAATAGCTCCGATACAGCATCCCTCGCGAAGTCATCGTCCTCGATCACCAAGATCCGCAAACCGGTGACGTCATCAACCGAATCAGAAGCCAACGAAGCCACACCAGCTGAAAAACTTGCCGCCGGCTGTGTTCGAACCAAGGTTACGGTAAAGCGGGTGCCGCAGCCAGGCATGGAACTCAGAGTTATCGTATGCCCCAGTAGTTGGACACTACGTTGCACTATGTTCAAGCCGAGACCTAAGCCTTGTTTGCGATTGCGCTGGGAGTTGCCGACCTGAAAAAACTCCCGAAAGATGTTGGTCTGATCCTCCTGAGCAATGCCTATGCCGCTATCGCGGACTTCAATACGTACGTTGCGACCGTCGTCACAGGACCGGCAGGCCAGCATAACTGTGCCGCTTGGGGTATAGCGAACCGCATTGTTGGCCAGGTTCATCACAATGCGCTGCAGGATGGATCTGTCGCTGATAGCCCAAAGTCCAGTGGGTCGGATTCGCAATCTCAGACCCTTTTCTGCTGCCTGCGATCGAATGGTATCTGCCAAAGACGCCAACACCAGGTCCAGGGAAACAGGCTCAAGCTGCATTGGCACCGCCCCGGCTTCCAGCTGAGACAAATCGAGCAAACTGTCCAACAAGTCCTGCATTGAATGCACAGCACCACCCAGAGTGGCAACTACGCCTCTCATCGAAGCGTCCATCGGCATTTCATGGAGTCTGGACACCAGAAGTCCGAGTGCATGGGTCGGTTGCCGCAAATCATGGCTTGCTGCCGCAAGAAATCTGGATTTTTCCAGCGTCGCCTGCTCAGCTTCCTCTTTCTTGACACGCAGTTCCGCCGTGGCATTGTTAACCTTCTCCTCCAGTTCCTGCCGCCCCCACGAAAGACGGGTCGCCATTTTGTCGAGCGACACTTGCAAATCATGAAAAGGATCATCGGGGCGGGAGTCACCCTGTGATTCAAATTCACCTTGCCCGATACGCTGAATTCGTTTTGACAAAATCTCTACCGGCCGCTCCACCGCTCTCGCCAAGCGCAGAGCAAGTAAGGATCCCAGTCCAATACCGATTGCCGCGACACCCAGCGCAATCCACATCGCCAGGCGCTCTCGTTGGGTCAGCTCAGCCCGGGACAACTGAATAACCACATGACCAATGACCGGGCCGTTGGCCGCAGGCGCTTCGATACGCTGAGAACTGAAAAGGTCATCTATTTCGACCTGCCTGGTCACAATGGCTTCGATCACAGTATCAATGCCCAGCAATCTTTTTTCAGTCTGGGAGGCAGCCCCCGTGAGCTCATCAAATCCCGTGTAGCGCGTAGTACCTGCGCTCGCCATCAGTACACCTTGGGCATCAAAAATGTGCACTGAAATCACTTCAGACTGGCGCTTCACACTATTGGCGATACCTTTAAGACTGTCCAGATTCCCTGAAAAAACACCGTACTCGCTTGCCGCAGCCACTTGGCGAATCAAGAAAAGAGATCGCTCTCTGTGCGCGTCACCTATATCGTTGACGCGATCCACCCAGAAGAGACCCACCAAGGTCAACACCAGAAAGACCAGAGGGGAAACCGATGCCATCAACAACCGGTGGCGGATAGAAAACGGCCTCATGGTCTTCTCTCCAGACGCTGCAGCCGTTGGGACAGGTCAACTTCGTTCAGATTGATGCCCAGGGACCTGGCGACTCTGTCATTCACAGTCACTACGAACTCTGCTGGGTATTGAACCGCGTTGCCGGATCCGCCAAGCAACTGCCTTGCCATGCTGCCTGCCTGCCTGCCTATCTGCTCGGCTGAAGCGTGTAACGAAAGCAAACCGCCAGCTTTGGCATAGCCAGGCGAAAATGCCAGAACAGGCACGCGCGAGCGGTAAGTAGTCAAAAAAACATTGGCCACCGTTGACGCGTTGTAGACCTGGGAATCAGGAAACATCATCAGTACGTCAGAGGACTCAAGTACATCCCGAAGTCCAGCGAATAGTCCCCCAGACTGCGTCACCAGCGCTTCGTTCAATTGCAGTCCGTGAGAGCGTGCCAGAACCTGCAACTGGTTTTGGTGCTGTACCGATTCAGAACCCCACAGCACACCGATACGGCGGGCCTCTGGCAAAGCCAGCATGACAAGATTCACCTGCCTATGCACTGGCTGATCCAAGTACAAGACCGACAGAAAGGACACCGACTTTCTATCTGCATCCCGCAAAACTCGTTCGTATGCGGACTTGGGGATCAACGCAGCAAGAACTGGCGCACGTGGCTCCACTGCCAGCACCGATCGCAAAGCTTCGGTACCTAAGGCAATATACAGTTTAGGAGGCGTTTCTTGCGAATGAAAGTCTTTGGCATTGGTCAGTGCAATATCGGATCCGCGAAGGCCACCCCGCTCCAATTGCTGTACCAGTGCATCGGTGGCCTCTTTGTACGCAGATCCTGTATCGCTGGCAATCACCCACACAACCGGGGCAGCAAACGCTGTGCCCAAGCAGGCAAACAAGCAGGCGAGCGCAACCCGGACCCATCCGACGGACGATCTACATCTGTGACCCGGCCACCAAAGCATCTGAACAGACTCGCCTAGCGACTGACCTGCAAACTGACAAAAAATCGCCTATCGAAAAAATACTTGCTGTCGCCGTCCCGGTAAGGAACATCAATATTCTGGACAGTCAAAGCAATTTCTGCCTTGTTGCTGCCAATTCGGAATGGCTTAGCCAAGCGGAGGTCCGTGCGCGCCATCGAATACAGCTTGCCATTGGTAGACATCAATGCGACATCCTGGGCGTTGCTGTGCATTACTGCGCCATGCAAGCCAGACTGAAAAACGTGCATCAGAGAAAAACTGGAGGCACTGCGCGGTGCGCCGTGGGTGACCCGAAATGGGTGGCCATCGAATACATCGGCGGGTTCAGCAACACCCGAAATCGTTGTCCATGAAAGCCCCATGCCCACCTGTGTTGTTACCCAGGGTTTCCATTGCAACTGGTACTCCATTCCCTGAATGCGGTAGTTGTCCATATTGCGGAACTGAATGGGAGATACATCCGAAGGGTAGTGAAGTCCATCCGAAATGTATTCGTTAAAGATTCGCACATCAGCACTCAAACGATACTTCGGAAGATTAAGGTAGTACCCCAGTTCCTCTGTGCGAATACGCTCCGAAACCAGTTCGCCGTTGCTCTGCGTGGTGTTGATAGGGTTGGCGCCGTTGACATCGTAATAGTTGACATTGGCAAACCGTTCAAAAGCACTGGGGGGTCGAAATGCCGTTGACACTCCTGCACGCAACGTATGGCCCTCCGCAGCTTGCCAGTTCACCATGATTCGGGGCGACACGGAATTGCCTCCAGCGTCACTGTTTTCGGCCAACATGCCTGCATTTAGCAACCATTGGCTGGAAAAACGCCATTCAGCGTTTCCAAAAAGGCGTGAAAATTTGCTGGTCACCCGCTCTCGAGAGTCGAACGACGAGCGGGACTTCACTTCTTCCTGACGCAACTCACCGCCCCAGACAGCCCGCAGCGATGGAGAGAAACGAACCGTGTGCTGCAGTGAAACTGCGTCATTGGATTCCGAACCACCAAAATCAATGGGGATTCCGTAGTAGAGCGGTCCGTTTCCATTGGTCAGAAAAGGAAAACTGTCCCGATGGGAGGCCTCGGTGTGTGACAACGAAACCGCCAAATCCTGGTTTTCTTCCAGCGACTTGCGCACATCCAACTGTAGGTAACGAGAACCCATGAAGCGCATCCGTGCGTTGTTGCCTGCATCACCTTCAGTACCTCGCCCTGCATCAATATTCAGGGCACCCATCCGCAGATCAATCTCGGTGTCCGCTTGGGGAATCAGGTTACCCGAGAAATTGACGCGGGAAACGGCGGTCCGCCCAAACGCCCCACGTAAACCTGCATCTTGGCGTCTGTCAGCACTCAATCGCATACCAACGGGCCCGGCCTCCCAACCCACTCGCGCACCCGCGTCGGCCAGTTGGTTGTTTCCCGCACTCATGTTCGCACTCACACCCAGAGTTTCTCGTACGTTCCTTGAAATGATATTGATCACACCCAAGAATGCCCGGGCCCCGTAACTTGCGGAGTTGGAACCTCTCAGGACTTCAATGCGCTCGATATCGTCAATGGCTAAAGTTTGCAAGCCAAAACCGGACGAACTCTGCAAATGGCCGGAGTAAACCGATCGTCCATCGACCAAAACCTGAATCCGGTTGGACCAATCGTCGTTGCGACCGTGATAGCTGGCCATAGGCGCATCTGTTTCAAAGGATGTCGTCACCTGGAAGCCAGGAACTAGACGCAGTAAGTCGACTACATCTCTTGCTCCCGTCTTGCGTATGAAATCCCTGTCGAGAATGGTGACTGCACCAGGCGTTTCATCGAGCCTCTGTGCCAGACGGGACACCGACAAAACCACCGGCACCTCTGACAAGAAATCCTGTTCAGAAACAGCAGTGGGCCCGCTATTGCTTTGGGCCAAAGCCGAGCCTATGGGCAAAGATAACAACGTCAGCAATAGTTTATTTTTCATGGGCGCCTCCTCCAAGCTGGTTCACTGTTCCGAATATGCTTTCATTTTGCACGGCTTTGTCCCTTTTCTTGGCCCATTCCGTGGAAAATACGAAGCATGTCTGACCCCTCCCCCCATCGCTACATACCCTTAGTACAGGAGGGTGGGAAGGCTTTGCTTCAAGCCCCCCCGATTTTGCTGAACGCAAATACGACTGCCCCCAGTGGTCTTTTGACAGATGCCCTGGCAAGGCCACTGAGGGACTTAAGGATCAGCGTGACAGACCGCTGCAATTTTCGTTGCAGTTACTGCATGCCCAAGGCGATCTTTCATAAGGACTACCCCTACCTGCCACACCACGCTTTGCTGTCCTTCGAAGAGATAACGCGCATCGCCGGGATATTTGTAGCCCATGGTGTGCAAAAGATTCGACTGACCGGTGGCGAGCCGCTTCTTAGAAAGAACATTGAGGTGCTCATTGAGCAATTGGCATCGCTTCGCACACCGGAAGGAAAACCCCTGGACCTCACGCTGACGACGAACGGGTCGTTGCTGGCGCGCAAAGCCAAGGCACTGAAATCTGCCGGACTGCAGCGGGTCACGGTAAGCCTCGATGGGCTCGATGATGCTGTGTTTCGAAGCATGAACGACGTCGATTTTCCGGTTCAAGACGTATTGGACGGCATCGAAGCGGCAAAGCAGGCTGACCTAGGACCGATCAAAGTGAATATGGTCGTCAAGCGCGGCACCAATGACCACGAAATCATCCCGATGGCCCGGCATTTCAAAGGCAGTAGCGTCATCCTGCGATTTATTGAGTACATGGATGTGGGTGCCACCAACGGGTGGCGCATGAACGATGTCTTGCCGTCATCCGAGGTGATTGCACGGCTAAAGCAAGAATATTCGCTGTGTCCACTGGAACCCGCTTCGCCCGGAGAAACTGCGCAGCGATGGGGCTATGCCAACGCGGTGGGCCAACATGACACCGATGCTGGCGAGTTTGGAGTCATCAGCAGCGTAACGCAGGCCTTTTGCAGTGACTGCAATCGCGCGCGCCTGTCGACAGAAGGCCAGTTGTACCTTTGCCTTTTTGCGCATCAGGGACATGACCTGCGAAGTTTGGTGCGCGGAGACTTCACCGATGCGCAAATTGCGTCTGGCATCAGTCATCTTTGGGGAACGCGATCAGATCGCTATTCTCAAATGCGCGCGACCATGGCACCTGACCTGGGCACTGGCAAACGTCGTGTTGAGATGAGTTACATCGGAGGCTAAGTTACTGTGGCCAACCGGATAGATGTAAAAAATATTTGTGCCATTGTGCTCGCTGGTGGTCGTGGTTCGCGCATGGGCGGGGTTGACAAGGGCTTGCAACTTTTTCGTGGAGTTGCTTTGGCAAAAAATGCAATGCTACGCCTGCAAAACCAATCGCTCGGGCCTCCAGGGAAAATGGCGTTCAATGCAAATCGCAACCAGGAAATCTACGCTCAATGGGGTGCTCCAGTATGGCCCGATGCGATGGAGAACTTTCCTGGCCCTCTTGCAGGATTTTTGACTGGACTGCAACGTTGCCATGAAACTCCTCCGTCGTCCAACTACGTATTAACGGTACCCTGTGACTCGCCCTTATTTCCATTGGACTTGATCGAGCGCCTGGCAACAGCCCTCCTTGAGCAAAGTGCAGACATTGCCTTAGCCAGTGCCCCCGAACTGGACGCCAACGGTGAAGTAATCATGCGGGCGCAACCTGTTTTTTGCCTGATGAAGAGTGATTTGCATCAAAGTCTGCTGAGCTTTGTCGACGCGGGAGGCAGAAAGATCAGAGCATGGACCGGACAACATAAGGAGGTTCTGGTTCGGTTTGATACCCAGCAGGACTCGCCCAGCGCCTTTCTCAATGTCAACTCCCTGGCTGAACTTCACCAACTTGAGCTGGAATGAAAGCAATAGAACAAATAGCCGCCCAACTGCAAGGCTACGATCCCAACGCATTGCAAGCAGACACCGCCCTTGCATTCCTGCACAACCTTGTTACCCCGTGTAGCGAGAGCCGCTTGGTTGATTTAAAAGATTCGCTGGGGTGCATACTGGCCGAGGACCTCATTTCGCCCATTCATGTACCCCCACACGACAACTCCGCCATGGACGGGTTCGCCTTTGCAGGGGAACAAATCAAGAACGGGGCGCCGCTGGAACTGAGTGTTGTCGGTACAGCGCTTGCAGGAAAGGCCTGGACAGGATCGGTTGGGCGTGGTCAGTGCGTCAAGATCATGACCGGTGCCGTCATGCCCACAGGACTGGACACCGTTGTTCCGCAAGAATTAGTGAAGCAACTTGGTGCAAACATTGTCATTGCCCCTGACATATTGCAGCAAGGAGACAACCGACGTTTCAAAGGTGAAGATCTGATGCAGGGCAAGCCTGCCTTGACAGCAGGAACCCGCATTGGGCCCGCCGCATTGGGCCTGGTGGCTAGCCTGGGCATTGCAAAGCTCAAGGTTTATCGTCGATTGCGTGTCGCATTTTTCTCCACTGGGGACGAAATCCTGAGTCTCGGTGAAGTACTCAGGGAAGGCGCGGTGTACGACAGCAACCGGTATACCCTTTTCGGACTGTTGAATGGCCTGGGCGTTGAGGTCATTGACATGGGGGTTGTACGTGATGATCCTGCATCCTTGGAACTCGCATTTCAGAACGCTGCCCAGGCGGCAGATGCCATCATCACCAGCGGTGGCGTGAGCGTGGGTGAAGCCGATCACACCAAGGCAGTTATGCGCAAACTTGCAGGCGATGGAAAAGGTGTGGCATTCTGGAAAATCGCCATGCGCCCTGGACGACCCATGGCCGTTGGTCATATTGGAAAAGCGGTACTCTTTGGTCTGCCAGGGAATCCGGTGGCCGTGATGGTCACTTTTTTGGCATTCGTGCGACCTACACTGCTGCGCATGATGGGTTGCACCACTTCGACGGCACCGCTCCTCAATGCCCGAAGTGCCGAATTCATTCGGAAAAAACCAGGTCGAACCGAGTACCAACGCGGCCTGGTGACTCGCGCAGCCGACGGCACCTTGACCGTGGCGACCACCGGTCAGCAGGGATCAGGCGTACTCAGTTCGATGGTGCAAGCCAATGGACTGATCGTGTTGGCACATGACCAAAGCGATGTCCTGGCTGGGCAGGAAGTCGCTGTCATGATGTTTGATGGGGTAATCTAAACCGGGTGCGCTGGATCGTGTCCATCCGCTGCATCATGGATGTGATCGACAACCACAGTTTTGATAGCCCCTGGAGCGTGCTTTCGCGCCAGCAGGGTGTACATGGTCGGGACGACAAAAACTGTCAATAAGGTTCCCAGGCTCATGCCGCCCACGATCACCCAGCCAATCTGACGGCGACTCTCGGCACCGGCACCGCTGGCATAGGCCAGTGGAAGCGCTCCAAGAACCATGGCGCCTGTTGTCATCATGATCGGGCGCAAACGCTGGGACGCAGATTGCTTGATAGCCTGCACCATTTCCATACCCTGCTCGCGAAGCTGGTTGGCAAACTCAACCATCAAAATACCGTGCTTGGTAATCAGCCCGACCAGGGTAATCAACCCGATCTGACTGAACACGTTAAGCGTACCGCCAGACCATTTGAGCGCCAGCAAAGCCCCCGCCATGGAAAGCGGCACACTGAGCATGATGACCAGCGGATCTACAAAGCTTTCAAACTGGGCTGACAGAACCAAAAAGATGAAGACCAGCGCCAGCAGGAACACAAGCGTGAGCGAGTCCGAGGACTTGCGAAATTCCCGGCTCGACCCATTCAAATCTGTGGCATATCCGGGCTTGAGCACCTTCTGGGCTGTGGCATCCATGAAATCCAGGGCCGCACCCACCGAGTAGTCAGCCGAGAGATTGGACGTGATCGTCGCAGAGCGCCGCTGCCCGAAATGGTTCAGCTCCCGCGGGACCACTACTTCGCGAATTTTCACCAGCGCGGAAAGTGGAATCATGGCGTCTCCCCGTCCTCGCACAAATATCTTTTCAATATCGTCGGGCGTATCTCGCCCACTGGGCGAAGTACGCACAACCACGTCGTATTGCTGTCCTTCGCGCTTGTATCGGGTTACATTTCGACCGCCCAACATGGTTTCCACAGACCTGGCAATCGCCTCAACACTCACTCCCATATCTGCCGCCCGCTCACGGTCAACTTCCATACGCAATTCAGGCTTGTTCAGACGCAAATCCGTGTCTACCTGCACAAATCCGGGGTTCTTGGCCAGTTCGTCCTGAAACGTCCGAACTACTTGCGACAAATTCTGATAGCTGTCAGAAGTGATGATCACAAAGCTGATTGGACGTTGACTAAAGCCCTGGCCCAGAGAAGGCGGAGTAATTGGGAAAGCAGTTACTCCAGACAAACCGGAAACCCGACCTGCCATGTCACGGGCCATTTCCTGGGTTGTACGTTGGCGCTCCTCCCAGGGTATTGCACGGAAGAATATATTTCCTTGGGCCACGGTCGGATTTCCCATGGTGGAGAAAATTCGATCAAATTCCGGGTAGTTCTCTCCAATCTTTTCAATCGCTCGGGCGTAGCGATTTGTATAGTCGAGTGTCGAACCGTCAGGCGCATTTAGCTGCGCCAGGACGACGCCCCGGTCTTCGACCGGTGACAACTCGCGCTTGATGTCTTTCAGGACAGACCAGGATACAACTCCACTTCCAAGCATTACCAGCACCACCAGCCACCGGGCCTTGAGCGTCCACGCCAGCATGGCTGCATACACTTTGGTGACACCCTGAAGAACGCGCTCCATCAAGCGATCAAACCACCAAGGATTGGGATTGTGGCGTAGTAAAACTGAAGATAACATGGGCGAGAGCGTGAGCGCCACCAGACCAGAGACCAGCACTGCGCCAGCCAGGGCCAGCGCAAATTCGGTAAACAAGCGGCCGGTACGGCCAGGAGCAAAAGCCAGCGGAACGTACACCGCCACCAGCGTAAATGTCATGGCGATGATGGCAAAGCCCACTTCACGCGAACCATGAATGGCTGCCTTAAAGGGCGGCATTCCATCTTCGATGTGACGGTAAATATTCTCCAGCATCACGATCGCGTCATCCACCACCAACCCAATAGCAAGCACCAGCGCCAGCAAGGTCAGCGTATTGATAGTGAAGCCGACAACTGCCATCAGAGCAAAAGTACCAATCAAGGCCACAGGTATGGTGACGAGCGGGATAATGGCCGCACGCAATGTCCGCAAAAACACAAAGATCACCAAGGCTACAAGCACAGAAGCTTCAACGATAGTCGAATACACCGCCTTGATGGAGCGGTCAATAAATACCGAGTTGTCATTGGCAACCTCCACGGCAACACCAGGCGGGAGATCCTTCTGAAGTTTGACCATCAACTGCCGGACACCAGCGGACAGCTCCAGCGGGTTGGCAGTCGCCTGGCGAACCTGCCCCACATCCGCAATGCGCACGGAGTACCCGTTGACCGTACGAATCACGATCTGGGCAAACTCCTGCGGACGCTGGAGGTCCGTTGCCGTCGTCACGTTGAACTCACGCAAATTGCTCTCGATGCGCCCGGCAGGCACCTCCAGATTGGACCGACGGAGTGCATCCTCCACATCCTGAATCGTCAAACGATACGCAGCCAGCTTGTCTGCATCCAGCTGAATTTGCATGGAAAAAAGACGTTGGCCAAATATAGTGACATCCGCCGCACCCGGCGCTGTCTGAAGCAAGGGCTTTACCAGGGTTTCAGCCATCTCTGACAACTGAAGCGCATTGTGAGTGTCTGAACTCAGTGACAGAAAAATGACCGGA
>CAJBMJ010000061.1 GCA_903954045.1 uncultured beta proteobacterium
ATTCCAGAAGATGTGCGCGAGGGAATCTCGCGCTGGCAAAGTTTTACAGGAGATTCAATATGAAGGTGCTTCAACCGCCCCATTGGGCGCGCCCAAGGGGTTATTCCAATGGCGTGACGGCCCGTGGTCAGATGGTGTTTGTAGCTGGCATGATCGGCTGGGACGCGCAGTGCGTATTCCACACCGACGACTTGGCAGGGCAGGTTCGCCAGGCTTTGACCAATGTGGTGGAAGTACTTCGTGAGGCTGGGGCGAGGCCGGAACACATTGTGCGCATGACCTGGTACGTGACAGACAAAAAGGAGTATGTAGCGGCCTACCCCGAGATAGGCAAGGCGTTTCGTGAACTCATTGGCAGTTTCAATGCTGCGATGACTGCCATCGAAGTGGTCGCTCTCATTGAAGACCGTGCGAAAGTGGAAATCGAAGTTACTGCTGTAATTCCGGATTGAACCTTCCGTAAGCTGTGGACTGCCCTGTTGGCTGAATCTGCTTGCAGGGAGTTTTTGCGCACTCTGGCAATCCTGTTAAAAGGAACAACTTATGAAATGGTCGAATCTTGTATTTGCTGGAGTTTTGGTTTTCAACTGCATCGTCCCTGCCCGCGCTGAGTTTGATCCCGCTCGCGTAAAGGCCGAACCTTTGGCAGTGGCTCAGAGGTACCCTGATCCGGCAGTTACCTATCTAACGCCTAGTTTGGCGACAGACAGGGCCAATTTTGCAAGCCACGACGAAGTGATGCAGTTCGTGCGTCAGATGGCTTCGGCCAATCCAAGCGTGCGACTTGAAGTCATTGGGAAATCCCAGCAAGGCCGGGACATTCCATTGCTGATACTGACATCTGCAGGAGTGTTCCAGCCCCACAAGCCAACGGTGCTGATTCTCGGGCAGCAGCATGGAAACGAGCCAGCCGGCGGAGAGGCTGCACTCGCCATAGCGGAGCAACTTGCAACGGCGCAGAAAGATGTGTTGCAACAGGTCAATGTGCTGATTCTGCCGCGCTCCAATCCCGATGGGGCACAAAATTTTGTGCGCGCCACGGCCAGCGGACTCGATGTGAACCGAGACCATTTGTTACTGCAAACACCCGAAGCCAGTGCCATTGCGGCCACCGCCCGACGGTTTGCACCGCAGGTGGTCCTGGATTTACACGAGTTCACCGTAGGGGACCGCTGGATCGACAAGTTCGGCGCCTATGCCAAATATGACGCCTTGTTGCAGGCAGCGACTGTAGGAAACATGAGCGCCAGCGTGGCTGACCTCGCATTGCGCGAATTCGTTGGAGGCGCGCGTGCTGCCCTGGAGTCGCAAGGTCTGGCCACCTTTTGGTATCACACTTCGTCCACGGATGCCAAAGACAGAGTGGTCAGCATGGGTGGTGTTCAGCCTGATACCGGCCGCAATGTGTACGGCCTGCGTCATGCCGTCAGTGTGCTCATTGAAACCCGTGGTGTAGGTTTGGGGCGGGCCCATTTCCTGCGGCGTGTACATACGCACGTACTCGCTGCGCTGGCGGTGGTTCGCAGCGCCGCTGCGCAAGGCAGCGCGCTGGTTGATGCG
>CAJBMJ010000062.1 GCA_903954045.1 uncultured beta proteobacterium
GCTGAAGGGGTCAGACCGGGTCGCGCCCAGTCGCGTTGCAAAGTGCCTGCCATCGGGTGGCTGTCGGGCAGCGTCAAAACCAGCCGAACCCCATCGGGCAAGGGGGCGCTGGTTGCGGATGCTGGCGCTGCGGTTGGGCCTACGGTCCCGGCGCTGGAGAGCGGATTGGTCCACGCACCACCCCGGAAATAGTAAATTTGCCATTGTTCCAGCGGGGCCACATTCACTTCCAGTTGGCTGGCCTCGAGGGTGGGCGTTTGGGCCCACTGGGCTGCTGCCAGCCAGGCGTTCTGCCAACTCTGGCGGTCTGACACAGGCGCGCTCTGCCAGCGCAGCCAGGAACTCCGTCCATTGACAACCCTTCTGCTCCAGGCCACTACCACGGCGCCAGCCCCTGGGTCAGCGCTGTGACGGCGGGTGATGCGCAGGGCGCGGCCATCCCAGTCCAGCGCAGTCAAGGAGGGCAACTCCTGCAAGGCATCCAGGTCTGCGCCCCATTGCCCTAGCCCAGCCTCGATGGACAGCACGGCATCGCTGTGGGCACGCGTGCCACCGGATGCGCGCACCATGCCGTCAATGGACCGCCAGGCCAGCACCGCGAGCACCGCCAAAATGGTGACAGCCACCAGCAGTTCAATCAGGGTAAAGCCGTTCACGCGTCTGAGTGAGCGCTGAGAAGGCGATTGCATCAAAACCGCCCCACCACAGTGCCCAGTTCCAGCAAATGCGTTCCGTCACGGCTCAGCAAGGCCTGTACACGGCGAAAGTTGGGGTTGGGTGTGGGTTGCACCAACAACTGCACTTGAAGTTCGCGTCCGGCCTGAGCGCAGCTCTGCATGCTTTCTCCCACATTGGGGAATTGGCGCTCCAGGCGGATCTGGGTTAGCGCATTTTCGGCGCAAATCTGTGCCAGGACCCGGTCACTCTGGCGCTCGGCCATACGGGTCATGGAAGCTGTGGCTTGCAAACCTGCAATCAGAGTGGTGGCCACAATGGCCAGCGCCACCAGCACTTCCACCAGGGTAAATCCGCGCGGCACCGGCCTGTTCATGGGCTGAGCGCAAACGGTCGCACACCATCGGTGCTGATGCGAATCTGCAGTTCCGGCGTTTCGGTATTCCACAAGCGAATGGTCTGTGCCGCTATCAAGGGCTCCGGGCCCAACAAGACGCTGCCGTCCGCCTGAGCGCTGCGCGCCAAAGTTCCCTTGTCTTTCCACTGTGCGGTATTGTGTGGGCTGGGCAGGCCATCGAGTTGGTAGCCGTTGTCGGTGGGCCTCCAGCGCACAGGCACGCCCAGCATGCGGGACTGGGCACGTGCAGCATCCAGCACCGCTGCCAATTGCTGCCCCTGCATTTCCAGTTTGGCCTGGCCCGAATCACGCAGCGAGAAACTGACTCCAGCCGACACGATGGCTACCAGAGCGACTACCAGCAGCAGCTCCAGCAGGGTGAAACCGCGAGCGTTTCCCGCCGGTACTTCACCAGTTGCCAATATCCGCATCCTTGCCTTCGCCTCCGGCTTGGCCATCTGCACCAAAGGAAAAAACGTCTATTTCGCCCCGCAGCCCCGGGTTCATGTAAAGGTAAGGGCGGCCCCAGGGGTCCGCAGGCAGCTTGTCGATGTAGGGCCGCCAGTTGCCCGGCACCGCACCGGTGGTGGGCTTGGTCGCCAAGGCCTGCAGTCCCTGATCGGCTGCAGGAAACCGCTGGTTATCGAGTTTGTAGAGTTTGAGAGCCTGCACCAGGTTGGCTATATCGGTCTTGGCAGCTGTGCCACGGGCATCGTCCGCACGGTCCAGCACATTGGGCACGATCAACGCGGCCAACACGCCAATGATGACCAGCACCACCATCAGTTCAATCAGGGTAAAGCCCCGCGCACCGTAGGTGCGGTGGGCATGGGACAAACGCGTTACAAAACGTTGCATGGTCAATCAGGTTGGTGAGCAGTGGCTTCCATGATAATGCGGCGCATGCTGCAATCTTCCCAAACCCTCTGGATGTCACGGTTGCTTACGATTTTTTTCAGCGGACTGGCTGCCGCCAGTGCGGTGTACTGGGGCCTGCGCTTTACCGAACCTGCATTCACCGAGCCCGTAGCGGCGCAGGACAGCCGCGCAGTTGCCGCGCCAGAGGAGGCTGCTGTGGTGAAAGCATTGGGCGGGGACGGGACGGGCACCGCTGTTGTGGCCTCGCCACTGGCCAAGGACAGCCGCTTTGTCTTGCAAGGCGTGATCAGCACCCACCAGCACACTGGCGCTGCCCTGATTGCTGTAGACGGAAAACCCGCGCGCCCCTTCATGGTGGGCAGCTCAGTCGGCGGCGAATGGCGCGTGCAGCGTGTGGAGGTGCGCCGGGTTGTGCTGGAAAGGATTCAGCCCAACGCAGAAGTCCCTGAAGCCGGACCGATGTCCCTTGAGCTACCGGCCAAAAAAATCTGACTCTAACGAGCCAAAAATCCAGGGCCAACCACGTCGGTTCGATCGGAGTTTTGATTGGAAGTGGTAACAAACACCCGTTTTTTTGCCACGTTGATGCCAACGCGTTGGCCGTTCGCACCAAACATCCATGTGTTTCCATCCGCCCCCGTGTGAAGCGCATAGCCCCATGACGGAGCTGCGGGCCAGTAGCCCTTGTTCACCAGTGGCTTGGATGCCTCTTTGAGGTAGGCCCGAATACAGTCGTTACCTGCCTGGTCAGTCAACCGTTCCAATACATACTGGCCTATCCGGGCGAAATCTCTGGTTGTGGCGAAAAACAGAATCTCCGCGTTGCCATTGCCTTCGCTGTCGACGAACCAGGCTGCAGGCGATTCGGCGCCCGCTTGCTGCCACACGGTACTTTCGAACCACGCTGGCAGGGGCACTCCCGTCGCATTGCGCACTACCAAGCTGAGTGTTTGCGAGTCCAGCCCGTTGTAGAAGAACTTTTCACCCGGCTTGAACCGACTGGTGTCGCCATGGGCCTTGATGAGGCTGACCAGGCTGCGCTTGTGCGTCACCATCGCGTTGTAGTTCAGGCGGTTGTGTATGCCTATAAAGCCATTGCCGCCCGGGTCTTCCGCGCCACTGGTGTAGGTGAGCAATTGCTTGAGGGTGGCCTTGCCATAGGCTGTGCCTTCCAGGGTGGGCACATAGGTCTGCGCGGTATCGTCCAGACTCTTGATCTTGCCTGCACACAGGGCTTCCCCCACGGCCAGCGATGTCAGGCTTTTGGTCATTGAATAGGCATTGGCTGGTGCATCCGGCGCTCCGCCTTGGCTGTACAGCTCAAAAACCAGTTGCCCGTTATCAAGAACCAGAGCGGAGACTGCGTTGCGCATAAAGCTCTGGCCTTCTTCCGTCAGTTTTCGGGTGAAATCAGACTCGGTTGCTGGCGGCAAGGGGCGGGCGGGAGTGACAGGTTTCAGTCGATGGATCAATGCCATATTGACCTCCATACCCGACCGAATTCGCTCTGCCGTGTCCATCTGGTGCCATTGCTGTGCCTGAGCGGCACCCACCAGCAATGTGAAAACCGAAACCACGCTGACAAGCTGCTTTTTCATCATTTGCCTCCTTGAGTTCGCATCGCTCTATTTCTGCAAAAACATACGGTACACCGGATTGGCCGTTTCCTCGACAAAGGGGTAGTTCAGCGTCTGCAAAAACTTGGCAAAGGCCTTGTCGTCTTTGGTTGGCACCTGCAAGCCCACCAGAATGCGGCCGTAGTCTGCGCCCTGGTTGCGGTAATGGAACAGGGAAATATTCCAGCCCGGGCGCATCAGGCTCAAGAACTTCATCAGGGCGCCTGGACGCTCCGGGAATACAAAGCGCAGCAGTCGTTCGTCCTGCGCCAGGCCCGAGATGCCCCCCACCATATGGCGGATGTGTTCTTTGGCCAACTCGTCATGGGTCAGGTCCAGCGTCTTGAAGCCGTGCTTGCCAAAATTGGCAGCCACCTTGATGGACTCCCCCTTGCTGTGGGTGGTCAGGCCCACAAACACATGGGCTTGTGCAGCATCGCTGATGCGGTAATTGAACTCGGTCACGTTGCGCGGGCCGCCCGGCAGTTCGCCAATGAGTTCGCAAAAGCGTTTGAAGCTGCCGCGTTCCTCGGGAATAGTTACCGCAAACAGTGCTTCGCGCTCCTCACCCACCTCAGCGCGCTCGGCCACAAAGCGCAGGCGGTCAAAGTTCATGTTGGCACCGCACAAAATGGCGGCGTAAGTCTCGCCCTTGGTCTTGTTTTTGGCGACGTACTGTTTGATGGCGGCCACTGCCAGGGCCCCAGCGGGCTCCACAATGCTGCGGGTGTCTACAAAGATGTCCTTGATGGCAGCGCACACGGCGTCGGTATCCACTGTCATGAACTCATCCACCAGGCCGCGCGCGACGCGGAAGGTTTCCTCTCCCACCAGCTTGACGGCCGTGCCGTCGGAGAACAGGCCTACATCGGGCAAAGTAACCCGCTTCTTGGAGACCACCGACTGGATCATGGCGTCTGAGTCATTCATCTGCACGCCGATGACCTTGATGCGCGGGTCTACGGCCTTGATGTAGTTCGCAACGCCTGACACCAGGCCGCCGCCGCCAATGGCCACAAACACCGCGTCGAGTGGTTTGCCCTTGAGCGAATCCAGCGTTTGCACCTGGCGCAGCATTTCCATGGCAATCGTGCCCTGACCCGCAATGACGTAGGGGTCGTCAAACGGGTGCACGAAGGTCAGGCCTTGTTTTTTTTGCAGCTCAAGCGAGTGGTTGTAGGCATCGGAATAGCTTTCGCCAAACAGCACCACCTCGCCGCCAAAACCGCGCACCGCGTCGACCTTGAGTTGTGGTGTGGTGGTGGGCATGACGATGACCGCACGCGTTCCGAGCTTGCTGGCGCTTAAAGCCACGCCCTGCGCATGGTTGCCTGCTGAGGCGCAAATGACGCCCTTTTTGAGCTGCTCCTGCGTGAGGTGGGCCATTTTGTTGTAAGCCCCGCGCAGTTTGAAGCTGCGCACCGGTTGCTGGTCTTCTCGTTTGAGTAAAACGGTGTTGTGCAGGCGCTTGCCCAGATTCTTGGCGGGCTCCAAGGCGGACTCGGTTGCTACGTCATAGACGCGGGCCGTCAGTATTTTTTTTAGGTAATCGGCGGGGGTGAGGGCTTTGGGAGGCTTTGGTTTTTGGCTTGTCATGTGGGTTTCAATCGATCAAATTCTTCTGGCTCGGTGTCTGGCACCCGGGCCAGTGCTGCACGAAATTTTTCGGCTGAACCACGTGCTGCGCGTTCGTTCAAATATTGTTCCGTTGCAAGTGCCGATACCTTCTCGGCGACAGCCGAGGCGATGAACTGGTTCATGGACACTTGGTCCTGGCGTGCAATATCCTTGGCAAGGCGGTGCAAAGAATCAGGTAGACGGATGCTAATAGCGCTCAC
>CAJBMJ010000063.1 GCA_903954045.1 uncultured beta proteobacterium
CAATAAATCGTCCTGAAACAGCAGGCCAATATGGCGGGCTTCAATGGGTAGCGCTTCACAACGCACATCACCGAGCCACAGTTCACCCGATGCGAGGAATATGGGGTCCAGATCTCCAATGATCCAGTTCAGCAAGGTGGACTTGCCCGAGCCGGAAATGCCCGTAAGGGTGACCACCTCGCCCGGTGCAATGTCGACAGACAGTCCTGAGAACAGTAAATTTTCGCCGTTGGCAATGGTCAGATTTTTGATGTGGAGCATGTCAGCGAAGTCCTTTTCTGTAGCGCCCCAGGCCCTGCGATGCCAGTATGGCCAGAGTAAACGCCGCCAGTGGCAGGGCAATTTGCAGCAGCGACTGCACCGCAAGCACGCGCCTGTTGCCACCTGCACTCAATGCCACTGCCTCTGTGGTGACGGTAACAAACCGCCCACCGCCAGAGAACATCGTTGGGAGGTATTGCGCCACACTCACCGAAAACCCCACCGCCAGCGTGGCCAGAATAGGCGGAAGCAACATGGGCCATTTCACCCGAACGCAGGCCTGCATCGGGTTGCAACCCAGCGCCCTGGCGCTGCGCATCAGCCTTGGGTCAACCGCCCTGTAGGGCCCTATCAATGTGAGCAGCATGTAGGGCAATACCCACATCAGATGGCTCCACACCAACGCAATGGCGCTGCCATCGAGTTGCAGGTGCAGCAGCGTGGCATATTGCCCGGCCACCAGCGGTAAAGTCGGCAAGATCAATGGCAAGTACAACAGCGCATTCCAGCGCTGGGGTCCCCATTCCAGCCAGACCAGCACTGCGGGCAAGCACAAAAGGCTGGATGCAAGTGCCAGCCAGAGCGATGTCCAGAAGGGCGTCCAATCGGCCTGTAACCAGTGGTCCCACGTCAGCGCATCTGGCACCAGTGCAGGAAAAAACCAGGCCTCTGCCACCGACCACGCCAATAGCACTGCCACCACTGCGTAGCCCACCAGAAAAAGGGGCGTATGAGCTAGGGGCCATTTGAACGGGAACGCCTTGTGTGCCGCAGCGGTACGCAGTGCAATGGGGCTTCGCCGCCCGCTCGGATAAGGCCTATTGCGGGTCCATAGCCATATAGCGCTGCGCACAGCAATCGCGCCCACTAGCAGGACTCCCAGCAAAACCAGAGATGCTGCACTGCCGCGCGCCTGCAGCGCGGGTTCCGGGTCCATTAGCCAGCGCCAGATCAGCACCGCCAGCGTAGGCGGGGTTCCCGGTCCCAAAATAATGGCCATGTCCACCACCGACAGGCCATAGGCAAAGACGGCCATTACCGGCCAGGTCAATCGGGGCAGCAACTGTGGCCACACCAGCAGCCGCCAGGTTTGCAGACGGCTGTAACCCAGCGAGCGTCCCATGACAATGTGACGCGACACCGCTGCCTCGCCCAGCGCTGCAGCCAGAACCCAGAGCAGGAACCAGCTTTCTTTCAGCGCCAGCGCAAACGTCAGACTCAAACCATAGGGGTCTTGCACGG
The DNA here is from genome assembly GCA_903954045.1 of uncultured beta proteobacterium. Classification (GTDB taxonomy): domain Bacteria; phylum Pseudomonadota; class Gammaproteobacteria; order Burkholderiales; family Burkholderiaceae_C; genus Allorhodoferax. The sequence goes on from CAJBMJ010000063.1 coordinate 1,504, forward strand.
TGGTCCAGTCGGGCGGGCTGCTCCACTGCATCACGGGTGCAACCGCCCGTGCCAGCCAGCCCGAGGGTGAGATCAAAAAAAACAGGCCTACGGCAAATGCAGCATGTGGCACCGATAGCAGCAAGGGCAGGCGGTTTCGTAGGCTGATCCAGAGGTGCCCGGGGTAGTACAACGTGGCCAGCAGACAGGCCAGAGTGCATGACAGTACTGTGGCCAGCAGGCTGGATATCAGCGTGGCGCGAAGGGCCTGAGGCCACTGGGGATCAAGCCACAGGGCCTGCCATACGTCGTAGTCCAGGGCGGGACTCAGGGCCCAGATCAGGCCGGGCACGACAGGCCCCAAAATCAGCGCCACGGGCAGCGCGGCCCCAAGGGTGCTTAGCGCGACCCGTAACGTTTGAGCCACTCAGTCTCCAGCGCTTCGACCCAGCTGGCATGGGGCTCGGCCAGCGTGGGCACCAGCTCGGCCAGTGCGCCCGGCGGCGTTTTGCGAATCAGGGCCTGCGATGAACCGGGCAGTTTGGCGATGTCCAGCACAGTTCCATCACCCCATACGCTTGTGTCTGCCTTGCGGGTCTGCGCCTCGGCCGAGAGTAAAAAGTTGGCAAACACTTGGGCACCCGCCTTGGCGCGGGCGTTCACCGGAATCGCCACGAAGTGCACATTACCGATAGTGCCTCCACTAAAGCCAAAACTATAGGTGCTTGCGGGCAACTGCTTGCTGGCGATGAGATTGGCACCTTCGTTGGGATTGAAGGTCAGTGACATCTTCAATTCGCCATCCCCCAGCATGCGGTGCATCTCGGCAGAACTGGCCGCAAATGCCTTCCCATTGCGCCAGAGTACCGGGTGCAATTGGTCGAGATAGTTCCACAGCGCCTGTGTTGCGCTTGCAAACTTTGCCGGACTAACGGCTTGTTGCAGCGCAGCCTTATCAGGTGTCAACTCCAGCAGCATTTGTTTGATAAAGGTAGTGCCGTGAAAATCGGGTGGTTTGGGGTAAGTGATGCGCCCCGGGTTGGCTTTGGAAAAGGCCAGCAGTTCGGCTGCCGAGCGCGGCGGACTGGGTGTTTTGGATCGGTCTGCCAGGAAGGTCAGTTGTGCGGTACCCCACGGCGACTCGTAACCTTCGGTGGGCACTGAAAAATCGGTGCCCACCGGTTTGTTCAAATCCACCAGGCCCCAGTTGGGCAAGCTCTGAGCCCAAGGACCGAACAGCAGGCCACCGTTCTTGAGGTTGCGAAAATTCTCGCCATTGACCCACATCAGATCCACTGAGCCGTCGGCCTTGCGGCCCGCAGCCACTTCAGTCTGCACTCGCTTGACAACGTCTGCAGCGTCGG
>CAJBMJ010000064.1 GCA_903954045.1 uncultured beta proteobacterium
CAGACCTTTGTAGACCACCGTGCGGCTGGACATGCTGGGCACGTAGTACTCTTTGCTGTGGGTGAGCTTGAGCGCCTGGATGTTGGCACTGGCCGTCTTGCGGATCACGTAAAGCTTGCGCTCCAATGCGTCCTGCACAATGACGTCGTTGCCGCGACCAATGAACACCTGACGCAGGATGGGCTCCTTCTGGCGCACGGTGGGCGACATGGGCATATCGCGGTTCACCGGCACATCGCGCCAACCGAGTAGAACCTGACCCTCGGCCTTGATAGCCCGCTCCATTTCCTGCTCGCAGGCCAATCGGGAAGCGTGCTCCTTGGGCAAAAAGATCATGCCCACACCATATTCACCCTGGGGAGGCAGCGTAACGCCCTGAGCTGCCATCTCTTCGCGGTACAGGGCGTCAGGCAGTTGGATCAGGATACCGGCTCCGTCTCCCATCAACTTGTCCGCACCTACCGCACCACGGTGGTCGAGATTCTCAAGAATCTTGAGAGCATTCTTGACGATGGCATGGCTCTTTTCGCCGCGGATATGGGCTACAAAACCGACACCGCAGGCATCGTGCTCGTTGGCAGTGGAATACAGACCGTGGTCTTTGAGGTGTTGGATTTCTGCTGCCGTCGTCATGGCACACTCCTGAAAATTACAGTGGACGAGAAGAATACCGCAGTGCAACAAAGGTGCCAAGCAAAATAAATGGGGTCAGATTCCATTTATTTCAGATAAATTCCAAATACAGATTAAATGGGGACGGATTTAATTGCGTCCGGTAAACGTGGCCTTCCTCGTTTGCCTTCGGTCAACCTGCGAGGCGTGCGCGTGCCAAGAGTCGCGAGGAAGTTGGCATCCCCCAAAGCCCAGCCTCCCATAGCTGAATCGGTCAAGACCTGCTGTTGACCGGCGTTGATGCCTGCTCGCACCATGTCTGCATAAGCCATTTCACGGGCGAACGGCGTATTTCCCAAATCCCAATATTGCGCGTGCGGTGTAATGAGTTTGTCCATACGCAAACCTGTGTAGATCCCGAAACCCGACCAAGGATAGTCGTCAGGGCGTGCGACCAATCCGGCACGAACCGGATTGAGATCAATGTATGCCATGCAGGCCATCAGGTATCGCTCGGTCTGGATCAACGTTGACCGGTACCGACCCTCCCACAGCGTGCCACTCCTTTGGTGCATAGAGTTGAAATAACGCACATAACTGCGACCGACTGCCTGCATCATTTTGGGGACACCCTGCGCCTTGCGCGGTGTGAGGAGCAGGTGCAAATGGTTAGTCATCAGCACATAGGCATGGACTTCAACCCCAAAAGCACGCGCGTACTGGTGCAGAAGGTCGAGCATCCGCTGGTAATCTGCGGTGGCACTGAAGATGTTTTGTCGGTTGTTTCCGCGCAAAATAACGTGGTGCGGGTAGTCGACTACGGTGAGACGGGACAGGCGGGCCATGACCGCCAGTTTAATTGGAATCTGACCCCGTTATTTTGGCGCTTTGGTGACGCGCACTTTGCCGCCCGTGGTAATGATGATGACCGAATCACCCGCTGCCAACGCCTCTGAACCCTTGGCCTGCACAATGGCACGCCGCTCGCCGCCCTTGAGTTGAACCAACAGTTCGAAGGCTTCTTCCTTGGTGCCCATGCGTTCCAGCGCGTTGCCGGCCGCGGCACCTGCAACACCAGCCAATACTCCCAGTACCTGACCCTCTCGCTGAACGCCACTGGCACTGTATCCACCAATTGCACCGACTACACCACCAACGGCAGCGCCAACACCAGACTGGCTGCCATCCACAGTGACGGTGCGCACGGACAACACCACCGCGTCCTCAACCAGCGCCATCCGTTGAGCCTCTCCCCTGGGTATGACATCGGGACTGCTGGTAGCACATGCGCCCAATACCAAGGTCACTGCCAACACCGCGCCTACAGAAAATAAATGCTTCATGTCTCACTAATCCTCAAACAAGAATACGACCCCACATACAACGCTTTACTGCCTCTGCGCGTTGTCAGGCACATTGTCACCGGGCAATGTAAACCGCGAATCAAGCAACTCGGAAATTCCAAATTCCGCCAAAAGCGAACACAGTCTCTGGGCGCTGGCGCGTTTGCGTTGCCCTGTGTGACGGGCCAGGATGAGTTCATTCTTCATGCTGTGTTCCCACCCAACCAGTTCAGTCACGGTCACCTGATAGCCATGGGCTTCCAGATAAAGGCACCGCAAAACATTGGTTAGTTGGCTGCCCATTTCTCGGGTGTGCAGGGGATGACGCCACAATTCAGCCAATGGTGTGCGGGACAGGGACAAGGCTTTGCTCCGCCCAAGGTGACGCGCCACCTCTGCCTGACAACATGGAACAAGCACGAATGCCTTGGCCTTCTTCTGCAGCCCGAAGGCGATGGCATCATCCGTGGCCGTATCGCAAGCATGCAAAGCTGTTACCACATCGATTTGCGCTGGTAGCAAGGGTGACGCAGCCGACTCGGCCACGCTGAGGTTCAAAAAAACCATGCGGTCAAAACCAAGGCGTTTCGCTAGCGCTTTGGATTTTTCGACCAAGTCTGCTCGAGTCTCGATGCCAAACAGCTGGCTGTGCGGCAAATGCTTGAAGTACAGGTCGTACAAGATAAAGCCCAGGTACGACTTGCCTGCGCCGTGATCCGCCAGTGTCAGGCTGCCTTCAACACTGGAGTGGAGCTCCTGGAGAAGCTTCTCAATGAACTGATAGAGGTGATAGACCTGCTTGAGTTTGCGTCTGGAGTCCTGATTGAGTTTGCTGTCACGGGTCAGGATATGCAATTCCTTGAGCAACTCGATGGATTGTCCGGGCTTTAGCTCTGCCGCCAATGGGTTGGATGTCATGGCTTGCCCCCGTCATGCACGGGACACTTTGGCATCTCCAGGCCCAGCGCAGCCCAGCCTTCATGACCCAGTTCCTGCAAAGTTTGCATGTTTTTCTCGTAAATCATCTCCGCCTGGGGAAAGGCCTGAACCGCCCGGGCAATACTGGACTCGCGGATCAGATGCAACACCGGAAATGGTGCCCGGTTGGTGTAATTGGTGATGTCGTCCACTTGGGTTCCCACAAACTGAAACCGGGGATGAAAGCTGGCGATCTGCAAGGTACCGTCCAACTCCAGCCGAGCCAGAACCTCATCCGCATCGGACAAAAAATCGTTGAAGTCCAGAAAGTCAGGAAAACAGTCTGGCGCTATCAAAAGCGTAGTGTCACGCGCTTCTGGATCGGCTGCTGCCAACGCATTGAGCTCATGCTCCAGAACGCCCAGCAGGTCCTCTGCTTTTGTTGCCCGGCAGATGGCGAGGTAAATTTGCCCCTTCACATGCGGTGCCTTTGCAAAAGGGCACAGATTCAGCCCGATCACTGCTCGCTCTAGCCATCGCGTGGTGGATGCCAGTACGGCTGAATCGGAGGGCGTGTATTCAGGGGCCATAGTCATATCCACCAAGTAGCCGTTTTCCAGTGAGGCGCTCGTGTTCCCGCGCAGCAAAGCGGTCCGTCATTCCCGCAATATAGTCCACCACGATGCGCTGTGTCACTTCAGAGGAAAGCAGGGGAGCAGATTTCAGCAAGACAACGCGGTTTGCATAGTCGGATTGCATCTCCTGGGGTGCGTTGCAATAGGCTTCGAATAGCTCAGACACCACCAGTTGAGCCCTATCCATAGGACCGGTCACCATGGGATGGCGGTAAAGGTGCCGAAACAAAAACGCCTTCAATGCCTTGGACTGCGTTCGCATTTCTTCAGAGAACTGCACCAGAGGTTGGGCCAGACGAACGGCAGTCACGCTATCCACTCCGGCCAGGTCAATCGCACCTTGAGTCGCTGCCACCACGTCATACACTTGCGCGCTAAGCATCAAACGGATGGTTTCGTAGCGCAGTCTTCGAGACTGCTCGACCTTTCCCAGAAAGGGATGGGCCTGCAAGGTCTGCTCCCGAAAACGGGCGAACAAGGGAACATCCTGAAGCTGCTCCAGAGTGATCAAACCAGAACGGATGCCATCGTCCACGTCGTGCGCGTTGTAAGCGATTTCATCAGCCACGTTGCACAACTGCGCCTCCAGGCTGGGCTGGGTATGCGACAAAAACCGTTTCGCCACACCACCCAGGCCATCTGGGTAGGCATGTTCTTTGGCTTCCAGTTCGCGCGCATGCGTGAGTGAGCAGTGTTTGAGGATGCCCTCACGGGTCTCGAAGGTCAGATTGATGCCATTGAAATCCGGGTATCTCTCTTCCAGTTCATCGACGACCCGCAGGCTTTGCAGGTTGTGTTCAAAACCTCCAAAAGCGGACATGCAATGGTTCAGAGCATCTTGCCCCGCATGTCCAAACGGCGTGTGGCCCAGATCATGGGCAAGGGCGATTGCTTCAACCAGGTCTTCATTCAAACCCAGCGAACGCGCAATGGAACGGCCCAGTTGCGCCACCTCCAATGAATGTGTCAAACGGGTGCGAAACAGGTCGCCTTCGTGGTTAAGGAATACCTGCGTTTTGTAGACCAGGCGCCGGAAAGCCGTGGAATGCACGATGCGATCACGGTCGCGCTGAAACTCGGTACGCGTAGGAGCGGGCGTTTGTGCAAACCTGCGTCCCCGGCTAGCCGCGGGGTCACAGGCATAGGCGGCCAAGGTCATTTCTTGAAAAAAATGACTTTAGCGCCCGTCAAATATGCGCAAGAAGCTACCATATTCATAGCAAATCGGTGCAGCAGGTGTCGATAACCTCCCTCACCAAAACATCGGACGCGGACCGCATGATGGCCGTGCCGGGCCCATCGATCAACACAAATCGTATTTCCCCGGCTTCTGATTTTTTGTCCAGCCGCATCAGCTCCAAGTATCGCCCCGCATTGTCTTTCGGGTCCAGAACTGGGCCGATCACGGGCAACTTGGCACGCCGGACCAAGGCAGTCAGTCGCTTCACAAATGCCATCTCTACCAAACCCAGACGCTGCGACAAATGGGCCGCCATGACCATACCGCACCCCACGGCCTCTCCATGCAACCACTTCCCGTAACCCATGCCCGCCTCAATGGCATGGCCGAAGGTATGCCCAAAGTTAAGTATGGCCCGCAATCCCGATTCGCGCTCATCCTGACCAACGACCATAGCCTTGATCTGACAGCTTCTTTCCACTGCATGCGCCAAGGCTGCGACTTCTCGCGCGAGCAAGTTATCCAGATGCGATTCGATCCATTCCAGAAACTGCAGATCGGCGATCGGGCCGTATTTGATGATTTCTGCCAGGCCCGCGCTGAGTTCGCGCTGCGGCAAAGTCTTGATCGTGTCCAGATCGCACACCACCAACTCGGGCTGGTAGAAGGCACCCACCATGTTTTTGCCCAGCGGGTGGTTGATGCCGGTTTTTCCGCCCACGGATGAGTCCACTTGGGCCAGCAGAGTCGTCGGCACCTGGACAAAGGCAATGCCGCGCATAAAGCAGGCTGCAGCAAATCCGGTCATATCGCCCACAACACCGCCACCCAAGGCGAACAGTACAGCTTTGCGGTCTGCGCCATTGGTGAGAAGCGCATCAAAAATCTGGTTCAAAACCTCCCAGGTCTTGAAAGCCTCTCCATCGGGCAATGTAATCAGGTGCACCCTCGGGTACCGTTCCTGCAGTGCACCGATCAATGATTGCGCATACACAGGAGCAACGCTGGTATTGCTCACCACAAAGGCACTGGTCGCATTCGGAAGGGCGGCGAAAGTGGCCGGATTTCCCAGCAACTGACTGCCAATGGCGATGGAATAGCTTCGCTCGCCCAAATCAATGGGTACGGTAGAAAGAATCGTTGTCATACCGGGGAGTTTAGTTCGAGTTTCAGGCCCAGCACTCTGCCAAGCCTACCCAGGCAAAGGTCATTCAGCAGTTGCTGTCGATGGCTTGGGTGGAACGAGTCCCGCAAGATCAAGCTGCATCACGATCATATTGACAAGGGTTGCAACCGAAGGTCTACCAGTTTCCATCACGAAATGGGCGACCTCCCTATACAGGGGATCTCTTTGCGAATACAAATCGCGCAGTCGGTTCATGGGGTCCGCCACCTGCAACAGCGGCCGGGTAGCGTCATGTCTCAGCCTTCGAAACAACTCCTCGGGCGTAGACTTGAGATAGATCACCTTGCCACGTTCATGCAGATGTTGGCGGTTGGCTGGACGAAGTACCACGCCGCCGCCCGTTGAGACAACACCCAATGAATTCGCCGTAAGGTCGTCGATAACCTCTTGCTCGATATCCCGGAAGCGGTCTTCGCCTTCACGCTCAAAAAATTCGCGTATGGAGCAACCCAAGCGGGTTTCGATGGCGTGGTCTGAGTCTACAAACGGTACGCCCAGCCGCCGGGCCAACTGACGCCCGACGGTGGTTTTGCCACAGCCGGGTAGGCCTATCAGGGCAATGGGTGGGCAAATCGAAGTACTTCCCAAACTACGTGTTAGTTTGCGTACATGCGGCTGCACTCGTTAGGTTATTGACAATGGTGATCGTCGACCTTCCTCTGTTGCCCTTGGAATCAATAACCGTGATCGTCACATCAGTGTTTGCTGCAACACACGTGTTCTTCATGTCAATCACAATGGAGCCTGACCCGCCATCCGTGAGCACCTCGCCATCGTTCGTACCGATTCTTGACAAATCTGAACTGAAGGCCTTGAGTACGCCCTTTTTGGCTCCATAGGCGAACAATGTGATACTGCCACCCTCTCCCTCACTGACCGACAAAGCACTAGGTGACAGTCGGAATTCAGGAGTGCCTGCTCCGACAGTCAAGTTGAAAGCTATGGTCTGTAGGTTTGCATCCAAAACCGTCACAATGGTCTGCCCTACCTGCCGTCCAATCATTTGCAAAGTGTTTTGATCTATCACCGTTGCAGAAGCAACCTCTTTGTTCCCAACACTGGCGGTATAGGGTGGGGTGCCTCCAATAATGGTTGCAACCAACACATCGTCAATGATCGAAGTTCCCGTATTGGGTGTGAGTCCCAGCGGAACGCTGGAGACAGTTACTGCCACCGTAACCGTCGTATTAGACGCATCCATCAATGTAATGTTCGCTGTACTCGAGGCTTGACCCGTCAATGGTTTACCAAAGACGGTCAATGTATTTCCGCTCAAACTGACAGTCACAAAGTTGGTATTGCTGCTTGAGGCCGTATAAAGAGGTACACCACCCCCGACAACGTAAGACAGACTTGTGCCCGGAGCGATATTTAGTGTGGCAGGAGCAGTGGTGTAAAACGGAATCAAGTTTCCGACTGTCAGCGCAACGGTATAAATCTTGTTTGCAGTATCCACCACAGAAATCGTCGCCGTTCCCGCTGCATTACCGTAAATAAACAGGGTGTCACCATCCACATTGGCAGTCGCCACCTGGTCATTGGAGGTAATGGCCTGGTAGTTACCAGAACCACCCCGCACGTTGTACGACTGGGATGAACCCACCTTTACCGTCAGACCTGTCGCCGGAGCTGTAGAAAAGATTGCAGTACCTGAACTTAGTCCTGGCGAGCCGCCGCCGCCGCCGCAGGAAGCCAACACTGCCAGCCCTAGAACAAATGCCAAGCCAAGTAGAAATTTACGAAAAAACATGATTGCAGTCCTGCGTCTAAGTTTGGCCAGTTATCGGATCGCACCGCGATCAGAGAGCACTTTGGGAGTGATGAAAACCAGCATTTCCCGCTTCTCTGAGGATACAGCGGTTCTACGGAACAACACGCCCACACCCGGCAGATCACCGAAGAAAGGGATTTTATCGACAGTATTGACCTGGTCTTCTGTAAAGATGCCGCCAATGACCACGGTTCCGCCGTTTTCCACCAATACCTGGGTCTGAATATGCTTTGTATCGATGGCGTATCCTGCACTGGTGGATATGCCCCGGGTATCCTTGCTGACATCCAGATTCAAGATGATGTCTCCGTCAGGCGTGATCTGCGGGGTAACTTCAAGTTTCAGAGAAGCCTTGCGAAAGGCGATCGATGTCGCACCGCTCGAAGAAGCCACTTGGTAAGGAAATTCAGTTCCCTGCTCAATCAGTGCCTTGTTCTGGTCAGCCGTAATGACTCGCGGACTGGACACCACCTTGCCTTTGCCATCTGCTTCAAGCGCAGAAATTTCCAGATTCAGGAACCGATTGGCCGTTGCACTAAAGATCGAAAGCGCAAACGCACCGCCACCGACCACAGGGAAATTTACAAAATTTCCTGCCAAATCGACAGTTCCGCCAGCGCCACTGCTGGCCACAGCGTTGGCGTAATTTGTCCCAACAGTCAGTCTATTTTCACCATTGACCTGGTAACCTCCATCGCCACCTCTTTGAGCTCGCAGATCAGAACCGCCGAGTTTGACACCCAAGGACTTTCCGAAGGTGTCAGAAGCCTCCACAATTCGCGCTTCAATCATGACCTGGCGGACGGCAATGTCCAGTTTGGCAAGCAGTTGCTGAACCTGTTCCAACTTGGATGGGATGTCTGTCACAAACATCTGGTTCGTACGTGGCTCAGAGATCACACTGCCCCGCGGGCTCAGGATACGGGTTGCATTGCCAGTCGCCCCCGCACCAGACGCGGTCAACTGGGCAGCAATATCCACAGCCTTGGCGTAATTCATCTGAAAGGCCTGGGTTCTCAGAGGCTCCAAGCTCTGAACTGCTGCCGCAGATTCCAGATCGAGCTTCTCCTTGGCAATAATTTCATCCTTGGGCGCAACCCACAACACGTTGCCATTTTTGCGCATGCCCAAACCTTTGGACTGCAAAATGATGTCAAGGGCCTGGTCCCAGGGTACGTCTTGCAAACGCAGGGTCACTGATCCGGTAACGGAGTCAGAAGTCACGATGTTGAAGTTGGTGAAGTCTGCAATGACCTGCAACAAAGAGCGAACCTCGATATTCTGGAAGTTCAGCGACAGTTTTTGACCGTTGTAGCCCGCGCCTTGCGTCAACTTCTTGGGGTCAACCTTGATTTCCTTGACCTCTACAACGAACTGCTCGTCACTTTGATACGCACTATGTTCCCATTGCCCCTTGGACTCAATGACCATACGCACACGCTCGCCAGACTGCGTACTGGTAATCATGGACACCGGAGTTCCGAAATCACCGACATCAAGACGTCTTCGCAGCCCTTCCGGCAACGTGGACTTCATGAACTCCACCACCAAATTCTGTCCTTGTTGCCGAATGTCAACGCCAACCTGGTTGTTGGGCAAGGCCACAACAATTCGCCCCGCCCCATCAGTGGTACGGCGGAAATCGACGTCTTTGAGCGGTGCCGAATCCCGGCTTTTGTTTTCTGCAAAGGTTGTTGAACCAGATGCGACGGAGGCTACCGACACGGCTGATTCCAGAACCACAAGCAGCGACTTGCCTTGAATTTCTGCCTTGTAGGCTGCTGCCTGTTTCAGATTCAGGACCACGCGGGTTCTGTCGTTGGCCTGCACCACACTAATGGACTTCAGATTACCTTGATTCACGTCGATGGTCGAGCGCCCCATGGCATTGGAGACTCCGGGAAAATCCAGTGCAATGCGAGCAGGCGACTGAATTGAAAAACCCGTAGGCACATGCGCAAGGGCCTGAGAAAGATCGATACGGACCACCTCGGTACCGGAGCGAACCGAGCCCGTCACAGACTCTATAGCGATCTGCGCCTGACTCGCTGCAGAGACTACCAATGCCAATAGCGCAAACACCCATCGGTGTAAGGCTTGCCCCAAAGATGAATGCATTTGACTTTTCATTTAGATTTCTCCTGCAACTGCAAAGTTGCAACACGCTCAATCCATTCACCGACCGCGTCCTGCACAATTTCTCTCAGCGTTATTTCGGTTTCTGTAATCTTGGTGACCTTCCCGTAATTTTGACCCAAGTAGTTGCCCAACTTCACTTGGTAGAGCAGGCTATCCACCTTGACCAAGGCCACAGGTTGCCCGGCCTTGGAAATACTGCCTACCAGTGACATGGTATCCAGAGGCATGACTTCGAGCGATTCCTTGCGGCGCTTGAGCTCGGGCGCAACCAATGCCCCGTTAGAGGCCGACTGAGACGAATCCCTCTGCAATGCCTGCGTCAATTTCTGATTGCTGAACGGTTCCATTGCCGAACTGTTGGTGTAGGCCTCAGGCTTGAACTGCTTGGGTGCCGGCAACGGGGCAACTTTAGGCCGCGTTTGGTTGCGCTCTTCCACCATCCACTGACGGATATCGTCCTCTCTGGACGCTCCGCAGCCGGCCAAGGAGATCACAAGCGCCAGCATCCATCCCGATGATGTCAATCGCTTCACTTTTTGGCCCCCTTGTCGCCGGTGGCTTTGCGCTGAGCAACCACCTCGTCGGAATCGAGATACCGGAAGGTCTTGGCCGTGGAATCCATGAACAGGGTGCCGTCAGGTTTGGCGCCAGGGCCAATAGAGAGGTTATTCAAGGTCACGATGCGTGACAGATTGGCAATATCAGACGCAAAAGCACCTATGTCGTGGTAACGCCCACTTACCCTGATAGCAATGGGCAGTTCAGCGTAATACTCCTTCACAGCAACCTGACCTGGCCTGAAAACATCAAACTGCAAGCTTCGCCCGAGCCCTGCCTGGTTGATGTCCGAAAGCAAGGCATCCATCTCCGACTTACTGGGCAATTGTTTTTCCAATTGAGTCACGTACTGTTGCACCTGCTCACGCTGCTTTTTGAGCACATCCAGATTGACGGCTTTGCTGAGCTTGGCTTTGTAATCCTCACGAAGCTTGACCTCCTTGTCCTGCTCCATCTGCAAACTATCTTGAGAGGCACTCAGCCAAGCAAACCAGACCACCACCACCACCACAATAGCGGTAACTACAAACAGCGCGTAGCGCGGCACGACCGGCCAAACGGATGGGTCTTTGGGGTCCAGACCTTTAAACTGGGATAGCAGTTGGGCCTGCAAGGCCTCAAAGTCAATGGAACGGGATGTTTTGCTTGCCATACGCTACCTGCTATTTCTTGGCGCTGGCTGCACCAGCAGGGATAACTGCAGAAGCAGCTGCCAAGGCGGCTTTCTCAGCTTCGCTGGAGCGCACGAGACGGAAACGTATAGAGAAATTGGCCACCCGCTTTTGCTCACGAGTCGACATGGCAACAGTCCCGGCCACAATTTCCACCAGCTCGGGCTTCGCAAACCAAGGGGTATTGTTTGCCAGATTTCGCAGCAATTCCGACACCCGCTCGTTGGATTGCGCCACCCCATTGAGGGTCACAAGTTGGTCCACCTGAACCATTTTGGAGATGTAGACACCATCGGGTAGCTGATTGACCAACTCAGTCAACAAATGCACCGGCAAATTGCGGTCTGACTGCAAATCCTCCACAGCCTGCTGACGCGCCCGCAAGGCCGAAATCTCAGCCTCCAGCGTGGCAATGTCCTTGATCTGCCCCTCCAATTTCTTGATTTCTGTCTCCAGAATCTGATTGGCGCCTTGCTGTACGGAAATGGCTGACTCAAACCAAAGATAGATGGCGACAACAACCAAACCACCCACTAACGCGGAGCCGGCCAGGGACACATTGAAAATGTCGCGTCTGCGCTTGCGAGCCGCCTCACGGTGAGGCAAAAGGTTGATCAATATCACTGAACGAACCTCCGCAGAGCCAGTCCGCAGGCGGTCAGGTAAGAAGGAGCCTCACGGGTCATCCGCTGCATACGTACGCCGCTGCCAATCTCCATCCCGTCGAACGGGTTGATTACGCTGCATGGAAAAGACGTGTGCTGGGTAACTGCAGCAGTCAGCCCGGCTATCGCCGAAGTCCCTCCAGCCAACATGATGCAGTCCACCTTATTGTGCGGCGTGCTGGTAAAGAAGAACTGCAATGCACGACCCAACTCTTGAACCAGTGTTTCCACGAAGGGCTTGAGTACTGCTGACTCATAGTCATCGGGCAGTTCGCCGTTGCGCTTTTTGCTCTCGGCCTCTTCTTGCGAGAAACCGTATTGACGCACCAAAAGCTGTGTCAACTGCGCGCCACCAAACGCTTGGTCGCGGTCGTACAAAACTTCGTCATCGCGCAAGACCTGCATGCTGGTGGTCAGACCGCCAATTTCGAACAGTGCCACCACCAAGTCCTTGCCTCTGTTAGGCATGTTTTCAATCAGACGCCCTACCGCCAAGCGGGACGCATAGGACTCGATATCGACAACGACTGGGGTCATGCCCGCAGCCTCGGCAAGCCCCTGAATGTCTTGCACTTTTTCTCGACGTGACGCTGCAATCAGGACTTCGACATCGCCTGCCGAAGTGGCGCTGGGCCCAATCTCGCAGAAATCAAGACTCACTTCGTCCAAGGGAAACGGAATGTACTGGTTTGCCTCGGTTTCGACCTGAACTTCAAGCTCTTGGTCATTCATGCCGCCCGGAAGAATGATTTTCTTTGTAATGACTGCCGATGGTGGCAAAGCCATTGCCACGTTCTTGGTCTTGGTGCCGCTTTTTTTCACCAGTCTGCGCAATGCTTCCGCGACTTCATCGAACTTTTCAATATTGCCATCCGTAATCCAACCGCGCTCAAGTGGTTCGATCGCACATCTCTCAAGTACGAGTCGGCCTGCCTTGTCATGGCCTAATTCCACCAATTTCACACTAGATGAACTGATATCCAGTCCCACCAAAGGAGCGGGCTGGCGACTGAAGAGCGACCCCAAAGAGATCAAAACTATCCCCTGAAACGGACCGGCAAGGTACCGGTCAAACTTAAGAATTCACTTCAATGCTATCAGTAAGCTCCTTGTCCAGCAAAGGTTTTTCCCATTTTGGTACCTCACGAACGTTGCCAAAAGCAGACGGTTAAGCACTGGTAAACCAAGCTAGCGGCATGATCTTCACAGTGGATAATCAGGGCGCGTCCAGATAAGCATACGCGCCGTGACAGGACAAAACTGCCAAGTTCACTGTTTTGACGCCCAATTCACATCCTATTTATGGCATCCAAATCTCCCCAGCAGGCCCCACCTAAGCCAGCCCAACGTCACTGGCTAGTGCGTGCACTTCTGTGGTCCGTAGGCCTTGCGCTGGCGGGCGGAATTTCACTTTTGATAGTCATTGCCCTGGCACTCTCAGTCGCTTTCCCGAACTTGCCTGACATATCGGACTTATCGGACTACCGACCCAAGTTGCCCTTGCGGGTATTTTCTGCCGAAGGGGATCTATTGGGTGAGTTTGGAGAGGAAAGACGCAACCTGACGCCCATCGGCGAAATTCCGAAGGTCATGTCCAATGCAGTGTTGGCCATTGAAGATTCCCGGTTTTACCAGCATGGAGGGGTCGACTACCTCGGTGTAATTCGCGCAGGCTTGGCCAATGTAGGCAAGGTCAAGAGCCAAGGCGCATCCACCATCACGATGCAGGTTGCTCGCAACGTTTACCTGAGTTCCGAAAAGACTTTCACTCGAAAAATTTATGAAATTCTGCTGACCTTCAAGCTGGAGCACATGCTCACCAAGGACCAGATTCTTGAAATTTATATGAATCAGATCTTTCTGGGCAATCGGGCTTATGGGTTTGCAGCGGCTTGCGAAACCTATTTTGGCAAACCATTGAAAGACATCACGATCGCGGAAGCTGCCATGTTGGCAGGTCTACCCAAAGCTCCTTCTGCCTACAACCCCATCAGCAACCCTAAGCGCGCGCGCTCACGACAGCTCTACATCATCGAAAGGATGCTGGACAACGGATTCATCTCGGCACAAGAAGCCGAAGCGGCAAAAAAACAGGAACTAAAAATCCGCACGGCCTCCAGCACGCGCCAAACCCACGCCGATTACGTCACTGAAATGGTCAGGCAACTGATGTACGCGCAGTACGGCAACGAAACCTACACCCGGGGACTGGATGTTCAAACCACCCTCAAATCCGCCGACCAGGAAGCTGCCTACCGCGCTTTGCGACGCGGGATCATGGACTATGAGCGTCGCCAAATCTACCGTGGCCCCGAGAAGTTCATCAATCTGCCTGCCAAGACCCAAGAAGCCGAAGACGCGATTGACGAAGCGCTGGACGAGCATCCCGACAACGGCGATGTGATGTCCGCTGTGGTGCTGGAGGCTGATGCAAAGCACATCAAGGCTGTGCGTCAGAACGCGGAAGTGCTCGAAATCACGGGAGACGGGCTCAAGCCAGCCCAATCGGGCCTTTCAGAAAAAGCCCCCCCCAATATACGAATCCGTCGCGGGGCCGTCATTCGTGTCACCAAGACAGCCAAGGGGACCTGGGAAATTACACAACTTCCGGAAGTAGAAGGCGCCTTTGTAGCCATCGACCCCCGGGATGGCGCTATCAAGGCGCTGGTTGGTGGATTTGACTTTGCCAAAAACAAGTTCAACCATGTGACCCAGGCCTGGAGACAACCGGGCTCGAGCTTCAAACCCTTCATTTACTCCGCCGCACTGGAAAAAGGCTTCACGCCCGCCACGGTGGTGAACGACGCTCCACTCTTCTTCGATGCCGGAGTTACCGGTGGTCAGCCGTGGGAACCCAAAAATTATGACGGCACCTTTGAGGGTCCCATGACTTTGCGCAAGGGTTTAGCCAAGTCCAAAAACATGATTTCCATCCAAATTCTGAGATCGATTGGTACCCAGTATGCGCAAGAGTGGGTCACTAAGTTCGGTTTCGAGGCAGACAAACACCCTCCCTACCTGACCATGGCATTGGGAGCAGGTTCCGTGACCCCCATGCAAATGGCAACTGCGTACTCGGTCTTTGCCAATGGCGGCTACCGGGTCAATCCTTGGCTGGTATCCAAAGTGAGCGAGCAACGCGGCAAAGTACTCGTGGAAACGCAGGTGCCATTGCCCGACGATGCTCAGCGCGCCATTGAGCCAAGGAATGCCTACCTGATGTCAAGCCTCTTGCAGGAAGTGACGAGGTCCGGAACGGCTGCACGGGCGCAGGCGACACTCAAGCGCACCGACGTCTACGGAAAAACAGGCACCACCAACGACTCTATGGACGCCTGGTTTGCCGGCTACCAGCCAACCCTCGCGGCCGTGACGTGGATCGGCTATGACACACCGCGAAAACTGGGCGACCGGGAAACGGGTGGAGGCCTCAGTTTGCCGGTATGGATCAGTTTTATGGAGACGGCCCTCAAAGGTGTGCCGGTTGCAGAACCGACTGTGCCTGAAGGCCTTGTTCAGACCGGTGGCGAATGGTTCTACACGGAATTCCACAAGGAAACAGGTGTCTCGGGGCTGGGTTTGGAGGACAACACGGGCTCTCCGCAGCCACTTCCCGCAACCGATGAAAAGAGAAAAATTCTGGACCTGTTTCGCAATTGATCAGGCCTGCAACGTAACCACACTGCCAGACTGCATTGATGCGTTGCGCGAAAGTTCGGAAAAAAATTCACCCTGTCCTTTGGTATCTTTCCAGAGCCCGTCGGCCCACTGGTAGTGATAGCCGCCGGTTTTTGCAGCCATCCAAACTTCATGCAAGGGTTTTTGCAGGTTGATGATGATTTGGCTTCGATCGGCAAAAGTAATTGTCACCATGCTGCCTACGCGCTGGTTATCCATGTCCACGTCAGTTTGTTCACTAATGCGGTCACAACCCGACTCCACGGCCCTTAATAGGGCCTCAGCCTTATTCATAAATTCAGCGTCAGTCATACAATTTCACAATGTTGATTACAAAACAAACAATTTCAGCAGGCACTCTGGCTTTGGCGAGCCTGTTATCTGCATGCGGGCAGACAGGCGCACTGTATCTCCCTCAACCGCCTTCCAAGAAAAATGGTACGCCGTCAAACACTGTACAACCCGCAGAAAAAAGCCCCGCGGCACCATAAATGCACTATTATTTTTATAGCGCCTCATGCTTATCTATTCTCCGTTAGCGCTCTTTTTTTCCAAAAACTGTTGCCAGCGCCAACCGAGTAGACCGCCCAACACAGCCGCATAAATCCAAACCTCAGCAAAATTGTTCTTGCCCGAACGCATCCAGAAAAAATGCAGCAAGGCCAAGAATGCCACCCCATAGACCAACTTGTGCAAACGTTGCCAGCGCTTGGCCCCCATGACTCGAATGGCGCGATTGAATGACGTCAGGGCCAGAGGAGTTAGGAACAACAGGGCCAAAAATCCCACCAATATGAATGGCCTCTTGCCAACATCCTTTGCGATATCAGCCAAGTCCAAACCCATGTCAAACCAGGCATATGACAGAACGTGGGTCACTGCGTAGAAATAAACAAAGAGTCCCACCATCCTACGAAACCGGGCCAGAACCGGCAATCCAGCGATTTTGCGCAACGGGGTAATTGCCAAAACCAAGCAAAGCATACGCAAAGTCCAGTCTCCCGTAGCCCGAACAATCGCTTCCGCCGGGTTGGCCCCCAAAGAATCCCAGGCCGCCGCACCAATGAGCCAAATAACCGGTCCCAACGCCGACAAAAACACCAAGGGCTTAGCGAAACGCCCGGAAAGCAATGCGTTCATGGATAGATTCGCACAGGCTAGTAAAACTTTTTCAGATCCATCCCTGCATACAGTTGACCTACTTGCGCTTCATACCCATTGAACATCAGTGTCTTTCGCTTCTTAGTGAACAACCCGTCTTCGCCAATGCGTCGCTCTGTAGCCTGACTCCATCGGGGATGGTCCACATTGGGATTCACATTGGAGTAGAAGCCATATTCATTGGCAGCGGCCTTGTTCCAGGCAGTTCCGGGTTGCTTTTCCGTGAATCGGATTTTCACGATGCTCTTGCCACTCTTGAACCCATATTTCCAGGGAACGATCAGACGCACCGGAGCTCCATTCTGTTTGGGAAGAACTTCACCGTACATACCAAAAGTAAGCAAGGTCAGTGGATGCATGGCCTCATCGAGCCGCAAACCCTCGACATAAGGCCATTCCAACACGCGTGAACCCACAAAGGGCATGGTCTTGGGATCTGCCAGGGTCACGAATTCAACATACTTGGCACTGCCCAAAGGTTCCACCCGCTTGACCAGCTCCGCAAGGGAATAGCCCACCCATGGGACCACCATCGACCAGCCTTCCACGCACCGCAAACGGTAAATACGCTCCTCCATCGGGCTAAGCTTGAGCAGGTCTTCCAGAGCCCACTTACCAGGCTTCTTGACCAGCCCCTCAATTTCAACTGACCAAGGACTGGTTTTCAAAGTGTGGGCATTGACCGCAGGATCCGCCTTGTCGGTACCGAACTCGTAAAAATTGTTGTAGGTGCTGGCATCTTTATATGGGGTCACTTTTTCCATGGTGACCGCAGCATCGACTTTGGACGTTTGAAAGTTCAGCGCGGCAAGTTTCCCCGGCCGGGAACCCCAAGGCGATGATTGGGCCATCGCCTGTCTTGCAGCCCAACTCGCCATAGCGGCTCCTGCAACGCCGGTGGCCAACTGCTTAAGTATGTGGCGCCGCTCCAAGTAAACGGCAGGATTGGTAATTTCGCTGCTAACGGGGTGTTGAAAACCTTGATTGCGAGTTTTGATCAGCATAAAACGTCCTTGTGAATGGGTTGGTCGTTCACAGCCGGTCGTTCTTACACCAACGACTACAAAGTACCGTAACTGTGCAAACCGCTTAAGAACATATTGACACCAATGAACGCAAAAGTCGTTACCGCCAAGCCAGCCAGTGCCCACCAAGCAGCCACCGTGCCGCGCAAACCTTTCATCAGGCGCATATGCAGCCAAGCTGCATAGTTGAGCCAGACAATCAGAGCCCAGGTCTCTTTGGGGTCCCAACTCCAGTAGCCACCCCAGGCCTCAGCGGCCCACAAAGCTCCCAGCACCGTCGCGATAGTAAAGAAAGCAAAGCCCACGGCAATGGACTTGTACATCACATCGTCCAGTATTTCAAAGGAAGGCAGCCGGTCCGCTATCCGCCGACGTCCAAACAGAATGCTGGCAATAATGAGGGCGGATATGCCAAAGTAGACTGCCCAATAGTCACTCATTCCGTTCAGCGCAGACTTGCGGAAAACGATGGGCTCGAAACACAGCACCACGCCCAACAACCACAACGGAGCCAATTTGTACCAGCGTGACTCCGTTGCTTGTTGCTTGATGAGGTAGGCAAATGCCACCATGGCCGCCAAGGCGAACGTTCCGTAGCCAATAAAGTTGGCAGGAACATGCAGTTTCATCCACCAGCTTTTGAGTGCAGGCACCAGTGGCTGAATTTCATGGGCTTGGCGCACCAAGGTATACCAGAGCAAAAAGCCGACGGCAGCACTGACCACCAGCATCACAAACGCCCCCAATGCACGAGTTTTGTACTGGGCTTCAAAGTACAAGTAAAACGCGGCTGTCATCCAGCAAAACATTACGAATACTTCGTACAGATTGCTCACAGGGATGTGGCCAATGTCCGCCCCAAGCAAATAGCTCTCGTACCACCGCACCATGGTGCCGGTGAGTGCCGCAACAATTGCCACCCACACCAAACGGGAGGCTACCAACTCGATGCCGTCTGCTCGCCCCTTGGCAAAAACACCAACCCAATAAAAAAGGGTGCTGACAAAGAAAATCATGCTCATCCACAAGATTGCAGACTGGCTGGAGAGAAAGTACTTCAACCAAAACACCGTCTCGGCACGCTCCAGGTTTCCTTGGTAGGACACGATGGCCGTCAGTGATAGAGCGGTTACTGCCAGCATCAGCATTTGCAGCGGGCGCCAAAACCATCCCAGAGCAACTACGCTCGGTATCGCGCCAAGCAGAATGCCTTTTTCATACACATCCATCCATGCGTGATACTGAAAAAATGCATATAGCCCACCACACAATGTGATGACGGCAAACAGCCAATCCAGCGGCTTGCGCTTGGAAAAATAGCCCTCATTGAGCATTTCAGAGCCCCCCGGGGTGTGCTGTGCAGGCAGAGAGTTTGCTGTGGATGCTGGATTCATAGATTTACGGTTGAAGCCCTAACAATCGCGCCTTGAGTTGCTCGAATTCCCGGTCTCCATCCATGGTTTTACGGTTGGTAGACAGGGCCATAGTGACATGCGCCTGATCCTTCCGATCAGATTCAGCGTGTTGTACAGGGGCAAACCATACCCATAAACGCCTCTCACGCACATAGAGCATGCCAAATACCCCCAATATCAGCAGGGCACACCCCAGATAGACCACCGTTTTCCCGGGTGCTCGCGCCACCTGAAAAACACTGGCCTGCACTTGGGTAAAGTCAGTGAGCTGCAAAGCCACCGGCGCGGGATACAAAGGCGCGTCACTCAGGGCCATGACCGCCTGGGTCATGAACAACTGGGTTTGCTCATCGGCAGCCAGACGTTTTAGACCCTCGCGCTCGCGGGCAATCTGGGCCAACTCGAAAATGCACCCGTTCAATATGCGAATCAGCACCTCGCCAGCCTTGTCGCGCTCTGGCTCTGGAACGTTGGCCTCAATGAAATCCGCCAAGGCTTGAAGGCCGCCCGTTGGGTCGCTGCCGACAGGGCCGTCACTGCCAGAGAACAGCGCGAGCGCACGCGCGGCCGAGGCTTCGAGTTGTTGGGTCAGTACAGGATTTTTGGCATCCACTGCTTTGGCGGCATAGCGCTGCACCGCCAATTTGCGCAGGCCGGCATCGGCCATGGCATAGCGCATTCGCATGAACTCGTCGGTGGTCCCTTGAGCGTCTGCGGGAATACGCAGGTAGCGAAACGGCTCACTGGGTGCCTCACGCATGCCAAGAAGAAAGATTGGCAACCCGTCTCCCATGTCGACCGGCAACATGTAATTATTGAACTCGCGCGCTTGACCTGCGGCATCACGCAGCTTGTAGCTCACGCTCGGGCCCACATTTCGCAATTCCTTTTTGTTGGTAGTTTTGTTTGCCGCACCCAGACTGGCGTCCAGTGTTGCCCGCAAATCCACTTTCCGCACGTCGGTTCCAGAGAGCTTGTCGCCAGCAAAATTCTCCACATTGATCAACCTTAAGCCGGTGTACTCCACCGTCAGTTGCTCAGGGCCATCCTTGCCCAGGCGCGTCAACTGGGAACTGCCACCGATGACCCCTTGCAATTCGAGGGGCTTGGAGGGTGCATGCATGGGCATGGCCTTGAATCGCACCGTAGAGCCGCCATCATCAAAGCTGGACTGGTAAATTTCGATGCCCCGATGACTGGCCGGATGATTCACTTCCACCCGGGCCGGTATTTTCTCTCCCGTCTCCTTGTCGTGAATCACGATGTCGCTGGCGAACAGCTTGGGCATTCCGGTGGAGTAATACTCCACTACAAATTTCTTAAGCTCTACAGCAAAAGGCAATTCCTGCAGCAGTATTCCATCAGACTGGCTCAGAATAGCTGTGCTCGATTGCGTACCTTCTGCCACCATCAGATTTCCACGAAAGGTAGGGTTGCGCTCGCTCAAACGGTGTTCCTGGGGAACATCGGCCACCATCCCGCCACCTACATACGGGTTTTTGTCATTGAACAACATCTGGGCACGAACCATCAGGTCGCCGTCCAGCAAGCCTCCAAGGCACACCAGAACAATGGCGCTGTGGGCGGCGATGTAGCCCCATTTATTGGCTGCGCCTGCCTTGGCAGCAAGCATCCAGGCGGTGCCTTGCGGAGTTTCACGGGCTTGTAATTTGACCTTCCAGTTACCACTGACCAGCAGCTTCCCAAGCCTCCTTGCCCCTGCTTCAGGTGCCTCATGGAGTACGGTTTCTGCTTTGTGCCCAAACGCTTGCAGGCTTTGCTCTCGGATGTTTTCCTTAAAAGACTTCAAGTCAACCAGAATCTTGGGCGTGTTTCTCGCTACACATAACGAGGTACTGACCACCAGAAACCCCAAAATGAGCAAAAACCACCACGCGCTGTACACGTTGTACAAACTCGCCTGTCCGAACACCTCAGCCCAGAACGGACCGAACTGATTGACATAATTATTCAGAGGCTCCCGCTGCTTGAGCACCGTTCCAATCACTGACGCTATGCAAATAACCGTCAGCAACGAAATAGAAAACCGCATGGAAGACAGCAATTCCACTGCTGCCTGCAGGGTGCGGGAGCGTGTCTTGAGCTCAAGCCCTTGGGTAGAAACTGTCATGGATTAGTGCATCGGGTATCAAAAAAAAGCAGGCCACCCGTAGATGTGCCCGCTTTATTCAGAGTGGCCTGGCCCGATTTGGTTCCAGCCGGAACCGACCAAGTCAAGAAATTAACGCAGTCCGGCGATGTAATCCGCAACGGCCTTGATTTCGCGGTCGTTCATTTTTGCAGCTACCTGCGTCATTTGCAGGCTATTTTTACGAACTCCGTCACGAAATGCAGTCAGCTGAGCCACCGCGTAATCAGCATGCTGTCCACCCAAGCGAGGATACTGCGACGGAATTCCCGCACCATTGGGGCTGTGGCAACCAGCGCAAGCAGGCACTTGACGGTCCGCAATGCCACCACGGTAAATACGCTCACCCAGGCTCACCAATTCCTTGTCCTTGGCAGCGCCAGGCTTGGATTTTTTGCTTGTCACCCAATACGAGATATTTTTCATATCTTCTTCCGGCAAAGCGGTGGCGAAGCCCTTCATGATCGCATTGCTGCGCTTGTCAGACTTGAACTCCTGCAATTGCTTGACCAAATACTCGGGGTGCTGTTGGGCCAGCTTGGGGTACAGAGGTGTGCCGGAATTGCCATCGACTCCATGGCAAGCCGCGCAAATTGCGCCGTAGCTGGCTTCACCTTTGGCCAAATCAGGCTTGAACGGGGCTGCTGGTGCAGCGGTGTTCGCAAAGGCAGAAACCGAAGAGGCTGCAAAGACAGCGGCGATAAGCAGTGGGTTGATCAACTTCATAGGGCGTTCAGTCTGGTAAGCAAAACTGCGTCATTCTACAATGTCGCTTCGGGTTTACCTTTCAACACAATGACTAACAGTACAAACCCAACACTCCCTGCATCCCCCGTTTCGGCCTCCGCCACTGGCGAAAAATCGCCGGCGACCATCGCTCTGGGCTGGCTACATACGGCCAGATTTCTTACCACCGCCCCCCAGTTGCACTTTTTGCCAGAACTCAACGTCCCGGAAATTGCGTTCGTAGGAAGGTCCAACGCAGGGAAATCCACCTGCATCAACACCCTGACGCAGCAAAAGCAACTGGCCTTTGCCTCCAAAAAGCCAGGACGAACACAGCACATCAACCTCTTTGCTTTAGGCAAGCAGGGTGTGACTGATGCCGTTTTGACCGATTTGCCAGGCTACGGTTACGCAGCCGTCCCTAAACAGGACAAGATCCGCTGGCAGCAGGTGATGGCCAATTACCTGGTAAGCCGCAAAAACCTGGAAGGCATTGTGCTGATGTGCGACCCACGGCACGGCATGACAGAGCTGGATGAAATTCTTCTCGATGTGATCCGCCCGCGGGTGGAAGACGGCCTGAAGTTTTTAGTGGTGCTGACCAAAGCGGACAAATTGACGCGCAGCGAGGGTGCCAAGGCTCTATCGATCACCAAATTGCAGGCCGGTGGTGGCGAGGTCATGCTGTTTTCGGCCCCCAAACGCACGGGCATCGATGATGTAGCCCAGTTGCTATGGCGCTGGGCGCACCCCCCCGTCGTCAGTACGGAGCAGAAAGCCCCGGCGGCTGGTCCTTGAAACGCTTGTGAACCCAGTAATACTGATCTGGCATGGAGTCGATATATCCCTGCAGACGTGTATTCATGAGTGCGGTGTCAGCCACAGCATCGCCTGACGGAAATTCAGCCCACGCCGGCAACACCTCAATGTCGTATCCCGTCGCAGTCATACGCGAAATCACCGGAACCACCTTGGCACGCCCCAATTTTGCGAAGCGCGAAAGGGAAGGCACGGTAGCAGCGGGCACCCCGTAAAACGGAACAAAGATGGATTCTTCAGGGCCAAAATTCATGTCCGGCAACAGGTACAGAGGCTCACCCACCTTGAGCCCCTGGATGATGGACTTCACTCCTTCTACCCGGCCAAACAGATGGGCCTGCCCAAAACGCTTGCGGCCCTGGTAAATCCAGGCGTCTGCCACTTTGTTGGACTGGTCGGTGTATATCGTATTGAAATGCCGCTGAAGTTGCAGCGTCAAGGCAGTCCAGCCTGCATCGAGCCCCATAAAGTGGGGAGCAAAGATCACTGTGGGCGCATTTCCGTTGAGTTCAGCGACCGCGCCAGTGAGCTGCAACCTGCGCCTGTTGACCGCAGCCGAACCGTGCCACAGCCACCCCCTGTCCAGCCAGGCTTGGGAGAATCGGACAAAAACCAGCAAGGAGACTTTTTGTACCTGCGCTTCTGACCAGTGAGGGAAACATAGTCGCAAATTCGTCTGCACCACGCGCCGACGGGAGCCCGCCAACGCAAACAACACCTTGCCCAATGCCCAGCCCAGTGCGCGCAACCAGGCCAAGGGCAGTC
>CAJBMJ010000065.1 GCA_903954045.1 uncultured beta proteobacterium
GTGATGAACACGCAGTCGAACTCGAGTCCCTTGGCGGAATGGACCGTCATTAGCTGAATGGCATCCTGCCCTGCGGCAGCCATGTTGTCACCTGCTTCCAAGGCCGCGTGGGTCAGAAAGGCGACCAGTGGCGACAAGGTTTCGCCGGTATCTCCAAAAGGCTCACCTGTAAGAGCCGCGTCGCTCAAACCCTGGCTGGCAGGGCTTTGAGTCATGGCGGCCGCTTCACGCCCGAAGCCCTCCTGCATGACAAAGCTCTCGGCAGCATTGACAAGTTCCTCCAGATTTTCCACCCGATCCGCGCCTTCGCGCTCGGCGCGGTAGTGCTCCAGCAGGCCACTGTGTTCCAGCATCAACTCGATGATGTTGCGCAGGTTCATGCCTGAGGTTTGCTCGCGCAGGACGTCGATTTTGGCGACAAACCCTGCAATCAGCGCGCCTGCGCGCCCACCCAGAGTGCTGACAGCATCGTGCAGGGAACATCCGGTGGCGCGGGCGGAGTCCTGCAATTGCTCCATACTGCGGGCACCAATGCCGCGGGCCGGAAAATTGACCACCCGCATGAAGCTGGTGTCGTCGTTGGCGTTTTCGAGCAGACGCAAATAAGCCAATGCATGTTTGATTTCGGCCCGCTCGAAAAAGCGCAGCCCACCGTAGACCCGATAAGGCATACCGGCGTTGAAGAGTGCGGTCTCAATCACGCGGCTTTGCGCATTGCTGCGGTACAGCACTGCAATTTCCTTGCGCGGCACATCTTCGCGCACCAGTTGCTTCATCTCGTCCACCATCCACTGTGCCTCGGCAAAGTCCGATGGAGCTTCATACACCCGCACGGGCTCGCCCGCGCCCTGGTCGGTACGCAGGTTCTTGCCCAGCCGCTTGGCGTTGTGGCTGATGAGCGCATTGGCACTGTCCAGAATGTTGCTGTAGCTTCGGTAGTTCTGCTCCAGCTTGATCTGGTGCTGAACACGGAATTCGCGCACAAAGTCGGCCATATTGCCCACCCGTGCACCGCGAAAGGCGTAAATGCTCTGGTCGTCATCTCCAACGGCCAGCACGGCACCACCAGCACCGTCCGGGCTGGCCATGCCATCGGCCGCTGTGCCCAATCCGGCAATCATTTTGATCCAGGCATATTGCAGCTTATTGGTATCCTGAAACTCGTCAATCAGAATGTGGCGAAAGCGGCGCTGGTAGTGCTCTCGGATTGGGTCGTTATCGCGCAGCAGCTCGTAACTGCGCAGCATGAGCTCACCAAAGTCCACCACTCCCTCACGCTGGCACTGCTCCTCATAAAGTTGATAGATCTCCACCTTTTTTCGCGTGTCGGGGTCGGCCGCAACCACGTTCGCGGGTCGCAGTCCCTCCTCCTTGCAACTGCCAATAAACCAGGCCAGTTGCTTGGGAGGAAAGCGCTCGTCATCAATATTGAATTGCTTGCACAGGCGTTTGATGGACGAGAGTTGGTCTTGGGTATCCAGAATCTGGAATGCCTGCGGCAAGTTGGCCATCTTGAAATGAGCGCGCAGAAACCGATTGCACAGGCCATGAAAGGTACCAATCCACATGCCGCGCACATTCACCGGCAGCATGGCCGACAGGCGCGTCATCATTTCCTTGGCAGCCTTGTTGGTAAAGGTGACTGCCAGGATGCCTCCCGGTGAGACATGGCCGTTCTGTAACAACCAGGCGATGCGGGTTGTCAGCACACGCGTTTTGCCCGAGCCCGCACCCGCCAGAATCAGCGCGTGCTCTGCGGGCAAGGTGACGGCTGCACTTTGCTCCGGGTTGAGGGTGGCGAGCAACGGGGACTGGGACGTGTGGTCGGCGGCGGAGAAAAGGGACATAGGGCGATTGTAGGAAGCTGCCAGCAAAGTGCGCCGCCACTTGATCCGCAACGTGAGTAGAATCAAGCACCGGGCCCAAGCAATTGGCACCCGGTTTTTTTATGGCCGGTTCCAGTCCAAGCGCCCTGCTTTTTTTGAATTGTTTTTCTTGAATTTGATTGAGGAGCTTGGGCCATGGAAATTTTTGACTACGACAATATCTTGCTGCTTCCCCGCAAATGCCGGGTGGAGAGCCGCTCTGAATGCGATGCCGGTGTGGACCTGGGTGGTCGCAAATTTCGCATTCCTGTCGTTCCCGCCAATATGAAGACGGTGGTGAGCGAGGCGATTTGTATCTGGTTGGCGCAAAATGGATACTTTTATGTGATGCACCGCTTTGACCTGGACAACGTCCAGTTTGTCAAAGATATGAATGCCAAAGGCCTTTACTCGTCCATCTCGCTGGGCGTAAAGCAGCCTGACTATGAAACGGTAGACAAGTTGGCCGCCGCAGAACTGGTACCCGACTACATCACCATTGACATTGCGCACGGCCATGCCGATAGTGTCAAAAACATGATTACGTACCTCAAGCAGCACCTTCCCCAAAGTTTCATCATTGCTGGAAATGTGGGCACGCCCGAAGCAGTGATAGATCTGGAAAACTGGGGCGCTGACGCAACCAAGGTCGGCATCGGCCCGGGCAAGGTCTGCATCACCAAACTCAAAACCGGATTTGGAACCGGCGGTTGGCAGCTCAGCGCGCTCAAGTGGTGCGCGCGCGTGGCCACCAAGCCCATCATTGCCGATGGAGGCATCCGGGACCATGGCGACATTGCCAAAAGTATTCGCTTTGGAGCCACGATGGTCATGATTGGCTCGCTGTTTGCTGGCCACGAAGAGAGCCCGGGGAAAACCGTGGAAGTGGATGGCAAGCTCTACAAAGAGTATTACGGTTCTGCCAGCGACTTCAACAAAGGCGAGTACAAACACGTGGAAGGCAAGCGCATCCTGGAGCCTATCAAGGGCCAGCTGGCGAACACCCTTATCGAGATGGAACAGGATATCCAGAGCTCCATCAGCTACTCCGGTGGCAGAAAGCTCATGGATATTCGAAAGGTGAATTACGTGACTCTGGGTGGAGACAATGCGGGCGAACATCTGCTGATGTAAGCGCAGTCCATTTAAAACGCACCCCTGCGCCTATCGTTGGGGGTGTGACAAATGGTGAATTCGTCGATAATCCGACCGATTTCCTCATTTCCAAAACACACAACAGTAATGCCA
>CAJBMJ010000066.1 GCA_903954045.1 uncultured beta proteobacterium
CTTCCACTGGCAGCCTGTGCGTAGAACAAACACGATGCCCTCAAAAACCAAACGCGGGTCTTTCGGCTTGCGTCCACCACCGGACTTTCGGGCATAGGTCTGATCTGCAATGCGTTGACGTACTGGAATCAGTGGTTCAACGCGGCTCCAAAATTCATCGGTGACTTCCCATGCTTTCGCTTTTGCCATCTTGCCTCCACACGCGGACATCGCGCATGGAAAGTCATTATCCTTTATTTACGGATAAGTTCTAAGTAATCCCCCCTGGGCCCGCGTAACGTGATCGGAAAACCCTGGCCGCTCAGCCGGTAGGTCATGGCATTGCGGTTCAGACGCATCTGCTGCATTCCGGTGGGAGTCGGCACCTCCACCCAGCGCCCTGTCATCCAGGCAAAGCCGTTGACCGGCATTTCACAGCGCAGCAGACCGTCTCCATCCAAGGTGAACAGCGGGTGAGACTCAATCGTCACTTCCAGTTCGAGGTTGATCTCCGTTTCACCGGGGCGCGATGCGGGCACGCTCAAAACATGGCCATCGCGCACACCGGCCGGAATGCGAACCCTCCGCCGGTAGGCTTCCGTTTGTTCCCCGCTGCCGCCGCAAGCACCACAGGACTCGCGATGGCGTCCGTCACCGCCGCAATCCGCGCACGACTCTTCGTTCCACAACCAGCCAAAGAGTGCCGCTTTGCGCACAGCACCGCTGCCGCGGCAGGTCAGGCATGCCTTGGCCAGCACGCGTTGCCCTTTGCCGACACAGGCGATGCAAGTGTGGGCAATCCTCCCACTCAGGGTGCGGGTGCAACCCAGGATCGCATCCTCCAGGCATAGCGCTACTTTCCTGATATGTGTTCTCGCGTGGCTTTCGTGTTCGGGTGCAGCAGAAGGCCGGGTTTGCTCGGCCCGCGTTTCAGTGTGCCCACCATCGTCTGCACCGCCACTTTGGCCATCGCGCAATTGGCGGATGTGTTGGTAAGCCTTGTTGATATGTTGCATGCGTCGGCTTGCTCCGACCGTCGCGTTACGATCAGGGTGCCAAGCCGCTACAAGGCGCCGCCAGATTGTTTTAAGCTCCGCATCACTGACAGTGGGGTCTACGCCCAGCTCTTGGTAGGCCTCTCGGGTGTCCATGGTAGCGGTGACCTATTGCGAACTATTGCGAGCGCGCACGCGAGATCGTTTATTTGGCAGCGCGTTTGGTCTTTGCCGCAGGTGCCACTGATGCGGCCAGGGACGCCCCTTTTTGCATGGCTGTGTCCAGCGTGCTTTCTGCGGTAGAGGCGGCTGCCTTCATGCCCTTCGCGAGCGGAGCAAGGGCTTCCCCTGCGGGATGCGCCTTTTGCACGGCATCGACCGTGTCATGAAACTGCGTCACGCTCAGCGCCACAGCCTCTTTCAGATTCTTCTGGAACAGAGCCATTGCGGCTTCAGAGGAAGCCTTGAACGCCTCAAAGGCCGCCTGTGGATCCTTGGCACCCTTGACCGCGTCAACGGTTTCCATCATTGCCGCTTGCGCTTGCGCCGCTTGGCTTTGAGCCAAGTCAGCCCAGGCCTTCAGGTTGTCCTGCAGGGGGCGCAATGCCTCCTGCGTTGCGCCTAGATCAAACTTCGGCGCGGACTCAGCCATGGATTTGGCAATGGCTTCGAAGGGGGTGTTCTTGAACATGGAGGATTCCTGGTGAATTTGTTGCGACGCAGCAATTATCCTCCCAAAGATCAATCGGTTTTGCACGTTGGGGGCTCTGAGAATAGCCTGGTAACAACCAGCGAAGTAAACAAAGAATGCTCGTAGGGCCTCGGCGGTCGCATCTGATGATCGATTGACCTTGCATTTTTTTGCCGAAGGCATACTACTGCGCATGGCGTCGTAGAGTCCGCGCTCCGTTTCCAACTGCGACCTGGGAGATTTTCATGTTTTTTGCAAGCAACCTGGACGCTGTCTCACACGGGATTCAATTGGCCGTGGCACCGGTATTTTTGTTGACGGCGGTGGCGGCCATGATTGGCACCGTGGCGGGCCGCCTGGCCCGAATCATTGATCGTGCCCGCGTTCTGGAAACACGCATTGATGCCGGCCCCGCTGAAAATCCGATGGTGGCGGAATTCGCTGAACTTGGTCATCTGCGTAGCCGTGGGCGACTTGTTAACTTCTGCATTGCGCTGCTGACATTCTGTGCCATTCTGATTGGCTTGACCATCATGACCTTATTTCTCGGCGAAACCACCGAAATTCAGGCTTTTCGTGCTGCTACAGTCCTGTTCCTGTCTGGTGTGACTTGCTTCCTATTGGCATTGATGTGTTTCCTTGCCGAAACGCTGATTGCCACACGTGTGCTGAGATTTCGCCGTGCGAATCCGACCGTTGAGTAATCGCAGCCCACAACGTAAATCATGCACACGCACAGTCCAATATTGCCCAAACTGGGAATTGCTACAGCAATGTGTTGCTTGTGGGAAACGGCATTGCGGCCAGAATTGATCAATTCCAATGAATGGCATCATCGGCCACTACAAGAGACCCCAGGTTCGCACCGTCTGCAATGTTCACCGCGTTTTCGATGGGCGATACTTGAGGGCGTACCGCTAAATTGACTGTTTAATCTTTGCTGTGATGATGTCCTTGATGGATGCCTTCTATTTTTTCCTGGCCCAAGAGTTATGTGCTTGATCGAGTCTGAAGCCACTGAGGAGGAGGCCCTTTTGGGTAACATGGGCTTGGTACACAGCGGACAAGGTCGCGCTGTCATGTTATGAAAGTACTAGACCTTCAGTGCGCCAACAAGCATGTGTTTGAAGGATGGTTTTCATCCGAGGCCGATTTCCAGGACCAACTAATGATGGGTCTGGTTGAGTGCCCTGTTTGCGGTAACGCCACCATTGTCAAAATGCTCAGCGCGCCCAGATTGAATTTTGGCGGCGGACGTGA
>CAJBMJ010000067.1 GCA_903954045.1 uncultured beta proteobacterium
GCCCACGACGAACCGGAGATCAACCTGATTCCGTTCATCGATGTACTACTGGTTGTGCTTATTTTTTTGATGCTTTCGACGACCTACAGCAAGTTTACGGAGATGCAGCTCAAGTTGCCAGTAGCAGATACGGAGCAGCAACGGGATTACCCCAAAGAAATCAATGTCGTTGTCACAGCGGAGGGAAGCTACAGCGTCAACAAGTTAGCGGTCACAGGCCGCAGCTTGGAGAGGGTTGCAGCGGCACTTGTCGAGCAAGCTCAGGGGAGTAAGGACACCGTCGTTGTCATCAGTGCGGATGCCAGCGCGAAGCACCAGGCTGTGGTCACCGTCATGGAGGCGGCTCGTCGCGCCGGAATGAATCAAATTACTTTCTCCACGCAATCCTCCGGACAGGCGGGCCCCCGTTAAGCGTATGAGGTCAGCGTCGGTAAAGACCGTCGTCGAATCGTTTTTCAAGCGTACCTGGCGATCTCGCGGAGTAGCGGCAACCCTGCTATGGCCCATTGCAACTGCACTGCAAGGCATTGCCGCATTGCGTAGAGAACTGTATCGACGGGGGTTTTTGGCGGTCCGACAAGTGAACTGCATGGTGATAGTCGTTGGCAACGTCGTGGTTGGAGGGGCGGGCAAAACGCCGACTGCGATTTCCATCGTGCAACACCTGCGCTCCAGGCAAATGAAGGTCGGCGTGGTCTCGCGGGGTTACGGTCGCAAGTCGCAGGAATGCAAAGAGGTCTTTGCTACAGACGACCCCTCAGATGTAGGTGATGAGCCCCTTTTGTTTCAACGCAAAACCGGAGTCCCCGTTTGGGTCGGACAAGATAGGTATGTCGCGGCGATGGCGTTAATGGCAGCGCACCCGGATACCCAAGTCATCGTTTGCGACGATGGAATGCAGCACTATGGCCTGTGGCGCGACCTGGAGGTCTGCGTTTTTGACAATCGGGGGGGAGGCAATGGTTGGACTCTGCCTGCAGGCCCCCTGCGGCAACCTTGGCCGCGCGCATCTGTTGCCTCTGCAGGACAAGACAACAACCAACTTTTGGTCTTACACACTGGCGCAACGCCGGCCTTCGCGGGTTTTACCGCGCACCGTACGTTGGCAGACCATGCTATCTGCAGTGATGGGAGCATTGTTCCCTTTGAGCAGTTGACTGGTTTGCATGCGCCCTCCCTGATGGCAGTTGCCGGAATTGCCCAACCAGACATGTTTTTCGACATGCTCATCAGCAGGGGCCTGACGTTGGCAAGTACGCGGGCATTGCCGGATCACTATGATTTTGATAGCTACTCAAACAGTACTCCTAAGGGCTACAGGCTTATTTGTACCGAAAAAGATGCGTTAAAGATTTGGAAATACATGCCCAACGCTTTGGCAGTGCCTTTGGTTCAGACGACGGAGTCATCCTTCTGGCAGGCGCTCGACCACCGCATACAGGAACACTTCGCATCGCAGCTATCATTCCGCCATGGACACACGACTACTTGAATTGCTGGTTTGCCCCGTTACCAAGGGCCCGCTCGACTATGACCGCGAGAAGCAGGAACTGATTTCGCGCAGTGCTCGCCTGGCTTACCCGGTTCGCGACGGCATTCCAGTGCTGCTGGAAAACGAAGCCCGCACTCTCTCTGACGAAGAGTTGGGACTGTGAGCGAATCGGCGCACGGATACACGGTATTGATACCGGCGCGACTGGCGTCGACCAGGCTGCCCAACAAACCTCTGGCAGACATTGGCGGGGTGCCCATGGTGGTGCGCGTTGCCCAGAGAGTTTTGTCAGGCACCCAAAAAAGCGCGCGCGTTGTGGTCGCTGCAGACCATCCATCCATTGTGCTGGCTTGCGAACAATTCGGGATTGAGGCTTTGCTGACCGGAGCTCACCACGCATCCGGCAGCGACCGATTGGCCGAGGCGTGTGCGTTGCTGGGCCTCGAAGAACAATCTATCGTCGTCAATGTGCAGGGAGACGAACCTCTGATTGATCCAACACTGGTTCAGTCGGTCGCCCAGTTACTGGTGGATCGTCCCAGCGCCAGCATGGCTACTGCGGCACACCCCATAGCCGGCCTGGAAGACTTTCAAAACCCCAATGTAGTCAAAGTTGTGCTGGATTCGGCTCAAATGGCACTGTATTTCAGTCGTGCACCGATAGCCTGGTGGCGCGACGGTTTTGCGCAGGGAATAACCGAGTTGCCGCAACCCGCGCCATTGCGCCACATCGGCCTGTATGCCTATCGGGCGGGCTTTCTTCGACTGTTCCCCACCCTTGCCCAAGCGCCCATAGAAACTTCAGAAGCATTGGAACAACTGCGAGCCATGTGGCATGGCTACCGCATTGCCGTTCACGTCAGCGACGAGGCGCCCGGTGCCGGCGTAGATACCCCTGAGGATCTCGAACGCGTGCGCAAGTTTTTCGCGTAAACCACTCTGTAAGACTCCCGAAGCTTGGGCCATGCTATTCTCTCGGGTCAACACGCCGAATGGCCTTCCTAGGATGGCCTTGGGGAGCGTACGGTTTTAGTTCTATCCAAGGATATTCATGAGACTGATTTTGTTGGGCGCACCTGGCGCCGGCAAGGGCACACAAGCCACTTTTATTTGCCAAAAGTATGGGATTCCACAGATCTCGACGGGCGATATGCTTCGCGCAGCTGTCAAAGCGGGTACACCTTTGGGACTTGAGGCAAAAGCCGTCATGGCCTCCGGCGGCCTTGTCAGTGACGAACTGATCATCAATCTGGTCAAGGAACGGCTGACCCAGCCCGACTGTGCCAATGGATTCCTGTTTGACGGATTCCCCCGCACGATTCCACAGGCCGATGCCATGAAAGCTGCTGGCGTTGCGCTGGATTATGTGCTGGAGATTGATGTGCCGTTTGAAGCCATCATTGAGCGTATGAGCGGACGTCGCTCTCACCCCGCCTCTGGACGTACTTACCATGTCAAGTTCAACCCACCCAAAGTGGCCGGAGTCGACGATGTATCAGGTGAGCCTTTGGTTCAGCGCGAAGACGACAAAGAAGAGACCGTGAAAAAACGTCTGGACGTCTACAGCGCCCAGACCCGCCCACTGGTGCAGTATTACTCTGACTGGGCAGCAAAAGATGCGTCCAGTGCCCCCAAATATCGCGCGATCAGTGGCATGGGCGATGTAGATGCAATTACCGCACGGGTTTTTGAAGCCCTTTCGAACTGAGAAACCCCACAGCTTCAAGTAAAAGGCCGCAATTGCGGCCTTTTCGCTATTGCTGAGACAGCAAATCCAGCATCAACGAGATTCGTGCTTTCACTGGGGATAGCCCTGTAGAAGGCAGAGCCGAGACATCAGCCGGCGGACCTTCCACGATTTTTCCATACGGGCAGCGACTCGCGCGCAATACATGAACTCCGCTGGCTCTGACTTCGTCCAGAGCCACGGCCATATCTCGGTGAATGGTGCCGTTACCTGTGCCTGCAATCACCAGCCCACGCAAGGGGTCCGAAGCGCGGGGCTCAAGCCGGCACAAACTGTCAATCAAGCCCCTCCCAGCACCAGCGTGGCTTGTGACAATTTCAACTCTTGGCCAAGTGCCCTGACTGAGAAGCGCCATAGTGACATCACTGGACTGCGCTTCAGGATAGAGGGCAATCATTCGCACCCGTCCCTCTTCCACATACCCCAAGGGTCCGCTTTCGCCCGAGTCAAATGGATCAAGTCGGTAGGGGTGGATCTTCTGCACCTGTTGCGCTGAATGGATTGCGCCAGCACAAACCACCATCACGCCATGTGCCCCTTCCAAACAAGCCAATGCTGTGGCATCGAGCAAATTCTGGGGACCGTCGGGTGACTGTGATGTAAACGGACGCATGGCGCAGGTCAACACGACAGGCTTGGCTGATTGCAGCGCATTGGGCAGCACGCTATGAAGGAAAAATGCTGTCTCTTCAATGGTGTCGGTGCCATGGGTAACCACAATGCCAGTCACATCGGCCTGAGCCAGGTAAAGACAGGCGCGCTGCGCCAATGCAACCCAGGTTGCACGGTCCATATCCTTGCTGTCGACTTGTGCAACTTGTTCAGCGACCATCGTGCGCTCACCTAGGACGCCCAAAAGTGCCGGCACAGCCTGCAACAAATCCGTGACCGGAACCTGCGCTGCGGTGTAAGCGACGTTGTCGCTGGAACTCTGCGCCTTGCCCGCGATCGTCCCACCCGTACCCAGAAAAACAATTTTTTTCGACATTTGACGATTTCCGTATTGCCTAAAGTTAAAAACTGGTTAAAAATACAGTTACTGTATGAGAAAACAGTGCCCAGTGAAAAGTAGCTTACCCGACACCGATCCAAAGGAGCTCCCATGCTTGAAAGTCCCAAACTCACTGCCCGCCAACAGCAGATTCTGGACCTGATTCAAAGTGCCATCGCACGCACCGGAGCGCCGCCCACCCGAGCAGAAATTGCCAACGAATTGGGATTCAAGTCAGCCAATGCTGCAGAAGAGCACTTACAAGCCTTGGCACGCAAGGGTGTCATCGAATTGGTAAGCGGTACTTCGCGCGGTATTCGACTCCAGAGTGAGGCCTTGCGCTCCCTGAACGAGTCCCGGGTTAAACAATTTTCTCTGCCTTTGCCAGGCTTAGCCCAGTTGGCGCTGCCCTTGATCGGCCGGGTCGCGGCAGGGTCGCCCATTCTCGCCCAGGAACATGTAGATCAAACCTACTACGTTGAAAACAGTCTTTTTCAGCGGCAACCAGACTACCTGCTCAAGGTAAGAGGAATGTCGATGCGTGACGCCGGAATCATGGATGGCGACTTGCTTGCAGTGCAAACCACCAAAGATGCCAAGAACGGGCAAATTGTCGTGGCGCGGTTGGGAGACGAAGTAACCGTCAAACGCTTTCGGCGCAATAAGGATGTGATTGAGCTTCATCCAGAAAACCCGGACTACCAGACCATCGTTGTCGAGCCGGGTGACCCCTTTGAAATTGAAGGATTAGCCGTTGGGCTGATCCGTAACACCATGCTTATGTAATTTTGCTCAGGAGACACATCATGAATACTGCACTGCTTTTACTTCAGCAATTGTTTTCAAGTCTTGGCCGCAATCTAATGCGCAGGGAAATGACTGCTGTCTCACCCGCACCGACGTCCTCGCAACCCGTCATCAGAGCCAATTCCGCTATTAATTCAGGAGCACCTAACGCAGGTAGAGTAAGCGCTAATGCGAAAAAAACCTCTCATTTTTCAGCGAAACCACTGCGTGTCGTACGTGTCGTTGAAACCGGACAGGCTCGCTCAAGCGTCGGACGCATGGTGATCTCCGGAAGCATGGCTGATGTGTGCGCTGAACTGGAGCGACTTGCCGCCCGGGAGGCAGCGCTCACCTGAGTGCAGTTGGTATAGGCGCCCAGCCAATTTGGGGGCACCTTCAGGCAAGGCACAATGCTGCCCATGAACATAGTAATTCTTGACGACTACCAAGATGCGGTGCGTAAGTTGGAGTGTGCTGCAAAGCTCGAAAGCTACCAAGCCAAGGTTTATACAAACACAGTCAAAGGCTTGGGGCAACTGTCGGTTCGGCTTAAAGATGCTGACGTCATCGTGCTGATTAGGGAACGTACACCCATCAATCGTCAACTCGTTGAAAAACTGCCCAAGCTCAAGCTGATTTCCCAAACAGGAAGAATTGGAACCCACATTGATGTGCAAGCTTGCACGGAACGCGGGGTTGCAGTGTCCGAGGGACTTGGCTCGCCCATTGCGCCAGCGGAGCTTACTTGGGCCTTGATCATGGCAGCTATGCGCAGGCTGCCACAGTACATAGGTAATCTCAAGCATGGTGCTTGGCAGCAGTCCGGGCTTAAAGCGGGCTCCATGCCGCCAAATTTCGGCCTTGGCGGTACCTTGCGAGGGAAAACACTGGGAATTTGGGGTTTCGGCAAGATCGGCCAGCTGGTGGCTGGTTACGGCAAGGCATTCGGTATGCACGTCGTAATTTGGGGCAGCGAGAAGTCCAGGGAGAAAGCCGTTCAGGATGGCTACCTGGCGGCGCCCACGCGTGAAGCTTTTTTTGCCTGTTGCGATGTGTTGTCACTGCACCTTCGGCTTGATGAGGCGACCCGTGGAATCATCACCGGCGCTGATTTGGCCCAAATGAAGCCAACCTCTCTCCTGGTCAATACATCTCGCGCTGAGCTTATTGAGCCCGACGCGCTGCTTGGTGGACTTAACCGTGGCCATCCCGGTATGGCCGCCGTGGACGTGTTCGAAACGGAGCCCATATTGCAGGGCCACGCACTCCTGCGGTTGGAAAACTGCATATGTACCCCGCACATTGGCTACGTTGAGCAAAGCAATTACGAAATGTATTTCAGCGCAGCTTTTGACAACGTGATCAATTTCATCAAAGGCACTCCGACGAACATCATCAACCCTGGAGCGCTGCAGGTTCGACGTTAGATTTTGTTTTATGTCTTCGGCGGCTGTTCAGAAGACTCGCCTGGGGCAGCGCTGTCGTAACCGGAGATATCAAAGTCAATGAGGTTTCCAGTAGGCTTTTCTGTGGCTGCCTCCTGGACTGTCTCTTTTGGCAACTGCGCAGCGGAGCCAATGGCTGAAGGGCTCGACGGCCTGGTCGCGCTAAAGGGCATCACGGCACTCTGAGAAACTGAGTCCAGACGGCGTGCTACCCCGTGCAGCATCAATAAATCCCGGAAAGCCTCCAACTCAAAGCCTTGGTCTGGGTCATCAGAGGGAGCCCGCACAAGACAATTCTCAATGTATTCCACTGCATCCTCCGAAGGCCAAAGATCTGCAATCTGCCTACAGACCTGGGTGTAGGCTTCCAGCGGGTTGCCGACATCCAGAAAATGCTCGTATACAGGAACAATGCCGGTGAACAACTCATTGAATTCATTGCGATACCGGTCAAAATCCGGCTTTCGGCTCAAGGTATGGAAAACCTTGAGCAGATCTAGATAAATTAATGGGTTGGATTCAAACGAGCCGTGAATTCCTGACTCCAGCACGCCAATAGCCTCTTCATATTGGCCCAGCGTCATGAAGAACTCGGCTTGCTGCCGAATGTCGAGCATTTCCTTGGTATTGATGGCCCGCAAAGTTCCCGCGACGCTAGACGCAAAGTCCCTGCGCTCGGGTACTACGAACTCCGGTTTCTGCGACTCGCTTCCAGTGGCCACCGGCACGCTCGAGGTTGCTACGGATTTGTCGATGCGGGAAAAGACTGACTCACCCAACTCCAAGTCAATGTCTACCGCCGTGGTCGAGTGTTTGGCGTCGGCGACAGGTGCTTGAACATTCTCGGGAACGTCCATAGCGCCCCGCTTGTGAACCTGGGTATCCACTTGCGAAGTGTCGTCCAACAAGCCATTTTGAGACTTTTTCGCGGAAACAGCTTCCAGACTGGGCCGCCACCAGGGCTCGTCCTGCGAAGTCCGCCCCTTCAATCTTCGTCCCAAAAGAGCCAATCCCAACAGACTGAACAAAAGCAATGCACCCAGTGCAATTACCAACGGATTCATGTAACGCTCAGACTCTGCCTGAGCAGCACGCTCACTTGCCTCTTGTAATGCCTGCGAATTCTTCGCGGCAACGTCACGCAAGCCCTTGTTTTCGGTCTCCAGCGCCCGTAACTTTGCTTCGTCTCTTAAAACATCCTCGGCACTGGCATTCAATGCACGCCAAGCGGCTAGAGCTTCAGCGCGTTTTTCCAGATTGTCCATGGCAGTGATAGTCAAATCACTGCTCGATCTAAGTACCAAATCGCGCTCCAGCGCCGGCTCGACCGTCAATAGCTTCAACCGTGGGCCAACACCGGTTCTTTCCTGCCCTTTCTTGACGATTTTTGCCTTGTCTTTGGCATTGGACTTGGACTTTTGCGCTTTGTCCGACTTGGCAGGTGACGTGGTCGGAGGCGCGGTACTGACCGGTGGACTTATGCTGCTATCAATGCGCAAAGCTGGTGAAACTGCCGTTGCCACACTGACAGGGGCTGAATCGCTCGGGAGGTCAACCAACAAAGAGTAACGCCTGGACGTTTTCGGCTTGCACAAAGACCGCAATTCAAGCGATACAACCGGTTCATCCACCTTGACCGAAGTGACGATTCGAACTGCCAAAGTGAGCTCTGAAGCTATTGCACCTGAGCTGACGGTTACTTTGCTTGACTCGAGGCGAACATCCCCAAAAAACACATCCGCTTCAAAACACAGAGAACTGACCTCCTCGTCAATCCCACGCTGAACCAAAACGGACACATCCAGGGGGCGCCCCAATAGGACTGAACCCTGGGTGCGCCCCAGGGTCAATGCAGTAGCCCCAGACGATGCGATTGCAATCGTCACAGCGGTTACCCAAGTCCCGATTTTTGGATGTATCTTCATTCTTCTGTGAATTTTCGCACACCGTTTGATACACGTCATCCAATTGCGGACGCGTATTTCATTTGACCTCTACGTAGATAATCGATTTATGAAACCTACTTTTAACCTCATCGGAATCATCGGCACTGGCGCCATGGGTCGCGGCATCGCGCAAATAGCGGCACAAGCCGGAAGCAATGTGTTGTTATTTGACACCAATGCAACTGCTGCACAGGCGGCCCAAAGCTATCTCTCAGGGAACTGGGCTCGTTTGGTAGAAAAGCAGCGAATGTCATCGGACGAGGGCAGGCTCTGTAACGCCAGAATTGGCATTGCATCCAATTTGAATGATCTGGCCGGCTGCGACATGATCGTCGAAGCCATCGTTGAACGTCTGGATGTCAAAGTTGCGCTTTTCAAGGAACTCGAGGAAATTGTGGGAGCTTCCACGATTTTGGCCAGCAACACGTCATCCCTATCCATCACGGCAATTGGTGCGGGGCTACGAACGCCCGAAAGATTTGCGGGCTTTCATTTTTTCAACCCGGTTCCACTGATGAAGGTGGTAGAAGTTATTGCAGGTTTACGCACCAGTGATATTGTTCTGCAAACTCTGTGTCGATATGCAAAAGACATGGGACATACGCCGGTCGTCGCGCAAGACACGCCCGGGTTTATTGTCAACCATGCTGGACGGGGTTACGGTACGGAAGCATTGCGAATCGTGTCGGAAGGAGTCGCTGACTTTGTAACCATTGACAGGATTTTGCGAGATCAAGCGGGCTTCAAACTAGGCCCATTTGAGCTGATGGACTTAACTGGATTGGATGTGTCCCATCCAGTTATGGAATCCATTTACCACCAGTACTACGAAGAGCCGCGTTATCGCCCGAGCGTCATTACCGCCCAGCGGTT
Organism: uncultured beta proteobacterium; assembly: GCA_903954045.1. GTDB lineage: Bacteria > Pseudomonadota > Gammaproteobacteria > Burkholderiales > Burkholderiaceae_C > Allorhodoferax. The sequence goes on from CAJBMJ010000067.1 coordinate 9,281, forward strand.
GGCGGCGGGTGTGCTTGGCCGAAAAACTCAGAAGGGGTTTTATGAATATACCGACGGAGCGGCCCAAATTGCCGAGGAACCAGCCGCACCC
>CAJBMJ010000068.1 GCA_903954045.1 uncultured beta proteobacterium
ATACCCCAGACAAAATCTCTCACTCCACAATGTCACAACAGACAGGTGTTGATGGACACACTCACCATCGCCCAACCGGCGCTGGGTGACTTATGGCAAGGGACGGGATCGCTGAAATCCTTCTGCCGCCCAGACTCCTAGGAGTCTGGGCGGCAGAAGTTTTTCAACAGACCCATCGGAGGCGATTGGCGACGCAAATTCGTCTGGATTGTGGTGAACGCGTCTATCAACGCCAGCGTCGGTGGTGATGCGATGACCGTCAATTCTGATTCAGCGCGGCAGATTTGTGATTTCCTGACTTTCTTTGCCTCAGCAGGCCTGCATGGCCCCCATTCTGCGTAGATTCAGCGCCATGCAGACGAGCTTGAACTCCGCCTGCGCCTTCTTCAACCCCCGCATACTGAACTGTCGGAAGCCCAGCACGTTCTTGATCCAGCCGTTGGGCGGTTCAGCGATCCACTTGCGTTTTCGGTAGTCAATCTTTCCTTGTTCTGTTTCAAACTTGGCGGCCATCATCACCGTGTGCGGGTAGCGCTGTGCATCCCGGGGTTTGGCCAGTACCTTGCCCTCGCGACCCAGGGCAATGACCAGTTCGGTATCGGGTTGAGTCTTTGCCAATTCAGCCATCACCGATTCACTACGGTAGCCCGTATCTGCCAGCACCTGCTGCGCAGATGAACCCGTGTACTCTTTGACGGCCTTCAGCACCATGGGCAGTTGCTGTACGTCCGAGCTCGTATTGACGACTTCGGCGGCCACGATGATGTGCGCGGTCTCATCGACTGCGGTCTGCGCGTTGAATTGGAAGTCAAACCCGCCACCAGCGCGCTTCATGATGCGCGCTTCAGGGTCTGTAAAGCTGTCCTGGGCCTTGGGTGCAGGAACGCCGAAGTCGCGCTGGTAGGGCTTGCCACCTTTGGGTTTGCCGTCTTTGCCCTTTGGCTTGCGTTCGTCGTCTGGCGTGCGCCCGCGCTGTGCATCGCTTAAACGCTGACGCTCTTCCAACCGGGCCTTGGCCGCCTCAATCGCAGTCAGGCGCGCTTGCCTGCGTTCGATCTCGGCAGGAATGTCCAGATCGGGTTCGTTCTTCTCGGCTTCGTCGGTGCAGGTGGCCTTCTTGACCAACGCGGTGATTTGCGCTTTGAGCTCGACTTCGGCTGTTTGCATGCGCGCGTAGCTCATGGCTTTGTGGCGACTGGCGTTGGCTTTGATCTTGGTGCCGTCCACGGCGATGGTGCCCAGCTTGACCAGACCCATCTCGCGCGCCAGGCGCACGACCTGGACAAACAGCTCGGTGAACTCATTGAGGTGCAAGGCACGAAAGTCCCGGATCGTGCGGTGCGCCGGAAAGTTGTCGGCACCCAGCACCCGAAAGGCTACGTCTTCATGCAGCTTCTTGGTAATCTTGCGTGAGCTGAAGACCCCAGTGGCATATGCATAGACCAAAACCTTGACCATCATCGCTGGGTGAAACGGTTGGTTGCGTGATCCACCTCCTGCATAGCGTGCATGAAAGGCGCTCAGGTTCAGGCTGTCAACCGTGTCACTGATGAAGTATGCCAAGTGACCCAGTGGCAACCATTCCTGCAAGGAACAGGGCAAAAG
>CAJBMJ010000069.1 GCA_903954045.1 uncultured beta proteobacterium
ATGCACACCACTTTGCGTGCGCAGTTCTATCAAGTCTTGCTGGTTATACAGTGCGGGCCGCGGACCGACGAAACTCATATCCCCCTTGATAATGCTCCACAACTGTGGCAACTCATCCAGACTGCTTTTGCGTAAAAAACTCCCGACGGGTGTCAGGTGGCTATCCGGATCGGTCAACAGGTGTGTGGCCAGCGCCGGGGTTTCCACCCTCATACTGCGGAATTTTGGCATTTTAAAAATACTATTGCCTCGTCCTACACGGTCGGACCAATACAAAATCGGGCCAGGGGAGGTTATTCGAACCATGACTGCGACTACCGCACAGGGGATTATCAATATTAGGCTTGCGAGGGCTGCAAGCACCAAGTCAAATAAACGCTTCATTCTTCTACCCGTGCACTGATGTTATCTTTTTCCTGCTCCAAGTACCAATCCGCAGTCGCCTGAAGTCCTTGGCGCAAGCTGTAAGCTGGATACCAATGCAGTTCCCTCTGAACTTTGCTGCTGTCTACGCGCAGGGAACTGAGCAGGCGCTGAAACTCTGCGGTATGGCCCGTCAAATTCCCAACCAGCTGCAATAGATATGGAGGCACAGAAAACAACCGCGACGGCACGCCCAGCGCGTGAGCCAGACCCCGTAGCAGGGTATGAGTCGACACTGGCGTTCCGTCACTTACCAGGTAGGTATTGCCGTTCGCAAGGGGGTGCGCTACACATACCAGCAAAAAATCCACCAAGTTACCCACGTACAGCAAATCACGAAAGTTCCGTGTCAAACCCAGTGGCAGGGGAATGCCCCCATGCACAGCGCCCAGCAGACGCAGGAAATTCCCGCCAACCCCAGGGCCATAGATCAAAGGGGGGCGTACCGTAACGACCTCCAACCCTCCTTCCAGTTGAAACAGCCGCAGGGCCTGCTCTGCCTCCCATTTGGAAAGTGAATACGGGTTATGCGGATCCGGGACATCCCGGTCGGTAAATACCTGTTCACCCGGGGTGCTGGGGCCATTAACTCCAATGGAACTAACATTGACCAGCCGTCGAACCCTGGCGTGGCGCGCACACTGCGCAAGCCTTACGGTCCCAGCAGTGTTGATGCGTCGGAATTCTGCCAATGGGTCCTGCGACTTGTCATGCATGATGTGAACCCGCGCAGCCAGGTGGATGACTGCATCGCACCCCACCAGCGCATGCTCCCAGTGCGTGTCACCATCCACCTCGCCAACGGCCACATTTTGGACCCCATCAGGCAGTGGATACGGCGCGCGGGTAATGCCCCGAACCACCATGCCGCGCCGTATGGCCTCAGCGCATAGTGCTTGGCCAACGAATCCATTGGCACCGGTTACTGCCAGAACTTTTGACATATTATTTCCAGCCAATAACGGCCAGCGCAAGACACGATATCGCGAACCACAACCTGTCCGTTGGTTTGCGCCGGCAGTTACGTGCCTGGAAAGCCAGATTCACCAGCGCAAGCCTGCCCCCGCCCAACCATTGGCGCACAAAGGGAATATCCGCGGCGCCAATGAATCTGGTAATCAGCAGGGCCTGGGTCAAGCCCCATCCATTGAGGATTTGGCGGGCACGTAACACCAGCGCAGAAACACCTGCATTCACGCCCACTTGATTTTCATCGTGCTGTCGATACATCAGACTGGCATAGTCATCGATGACCCAGGGGTGGTTGCGCGCGCGCGCAAAGGCATAGGTAAACCAGTCATGCCGGTCGACGTCTGTCGCGCCCTGCTGATTTTGCCGCAATGCCGCCTGCAATTCCAACGCCAGGTTTCGGCGCAAAACAAATGTACAGCCCGGTCCGGCAGACTCAAACAAATAATCCCATTGCCGCTGGGGATACGATTTTTTGATATAGCTCGATCGACCGGATTCCCAAAATGCCACGACATCGCTCGAATAACCATCTGCACCCACTTCAATCATCCGCTCCGTCGCGCATTTCAATTTTCCGGGTAACCAGATATCGTCCTGGTCGGCATACGCAACATAATCAAAAGCCGCAAAATCAACCTCGCGCAATAGCCTGAAGAAATTGGGTGCCGCACCGCCAAATCTTTCTCCGAAAGGCAACAAAGCCACGCGATGTTCGGTTTCGCTCAGTTGTTGAAACCAGTTCTCTGTCCCATCCGAAGAACGGTCCACACTAACAAACACGGTGACCAAAATGCCAGTTTGACTCAGAATGGAATCCATCTGTTGCGGCAAATAGCGCACACCGTTGAAGGCAGCCAGACACACGGCGACCGACGGCAGGGGATTAACTTCCAGTTCGTGCATATCCGACGACAAATTGCACTAATCGATTGGCCAATTTGCGGGCCACGAAACCGAAGGTCGAAAAGGGAA
>CAJBMJ010000070.1 GCA_903954045.1 uncultured beta proteobacterium
CAAGGCGCTGCGCCAGATGGAAGACCCCCCGCGCATTGTGATGGTCACCGGGCACGCCAGCGTGACCCTGGCGGTGGATGCCATGAAAGCGGGCTCCATGGACCTGCTCACCAAGCCCGTGACACTGGCCAACCTGCATGAGGTGGTGCAACGCGCACTACAGGAGCGGGGGGAGCGCCGGGCGCTGGACCTTTACCGCGAGCGCGATGCCAAAGAGGCCAGTCTGGACGCCCTGGTGGGCAACTCGCCAGCCATGCAATCCCTGCGCGATCTGATACGAACCGTGGCGGCCACCGAACCCGCCGACAACTCCCCAGTGGCTCCCATTCTTGTGTTGGGCGAAACCGGCACCGGCAAAGAGCTTGTCGCCCGCGCCTGCCACCAGACCGGTCCGCGCGCCAAGGCACCATTTGTGGAAATCAACTGTGCTGCGCTGCCCGCCCACCTGATTGAGGGCGAACTGTTTGGCCACGAGAAAGGGGCATTCACCGATGCACATGCACGCAAAACCGGGCTGATCGAAGCAGCCGATGGAGGCACCCTGTTCTTGGACGAGATAGGGGAGCTCGACCTGGCCCTGCAGGCCAAACTGTTGCGGGTACTGGAGAATCTGCGGGTACGACGCTTGGGTTCGGTCACGGACCGGCAGGTCAATGTGCGCATCGTCGCGGCGACCAACCGTGATCTGGATGCACAGGTGCAGGCCGGAACTTTCCGTGCCGACCTGATGTACCGGCTCAAGGTGTTCCAGATCAACCTGCCCCCACTGCGGGCTCGCGCCACCGACATCCCCCTACTGGCCAAACATTTTCTGGATCAGCTGGCCAGCCGGTATGCGCGCACCTCGCTCGCACTGGACGAAAGCGCGCTGGCAGCACTGAGCGCCCACGACTGGCCTGGCAATGTGCGCGAGTTACGCAATGTGCTGGAGCGGGCAGTGCTGGTGCAGCGCTCTGGTCTGCTCAATGCCGCAGATCTTCTTCTGCCTGTGGCCAGACCCTTCGCAGCGGCCAACCCGATAGCCGTTGGCAGCAGCTCCACATCACTCGAAGCTTTAGAGCGCGAACACCTGTTGCAGGCCCTGAACGCCTGCAACTGGAACGTGACCCAGGCAGCGCGCAAACTCGAGATCAGCCGCGACACCCTGCGCTACCGCATGGAGCGTCACAGGCTGCAAAAATAGATCAGCGGCGATCGCCGTCGCGCAAGTTCCAGGCCGCAAAAATGGCCAGCGCGCAGGTCGCAGCCAACAGGAGAAACGACTCGTTGAAAGCCAGTAAACGGCCCGGGCTTGTGCCGGGGTGGGTCAGGGTCTCACCATGCGCCGCCAAACGCCAGTCCAGCGCCATGGCGCACAAGCGCACCCCTACGGCACCACCCACCATGCGTGCAAAGTTGATGCTGCTCGATCCCTGTGGCAGCAGGTTCTTGCCCAGACCCACCAGCGATCCGCGGTTGAGTGACGGCAGGATAAAGCCCAGGCCAATGCGCCCGGCAACTACCCACAGAACCACCATCCACATAGCCGTTTCCAGCCCTACGGTGACCATGAGCGCAAAGCTGGCGGAAAGCAGGATCAGCCCCACCGTGACAAGCAAATGGGTGGGGTATCTGTCTGCCAGTCGGCCCCCCAGCGGAATGGTGATGGCCAGCGCCAGGCCAGCGGGCAACAGCAGGGTGCCCACATGGGCTGCCGACAAGCCCAGCCCCATTTGCAAGTAGACCGGCAGCAGATACGTGGAGCCAAACAAGGCCGCGCCATAAATGAATGACACGATGCTGCCCATGGCGAACTTGCGGTGGTGAAACAGGACCATGTTCATCAAGGGCATGCGCTGATGGCCGCCACGATGGGTATGGCTCAACCTCCGCTGCAATCGCACAAACTGCCACAGCGCCAGTGCGCTGCACGCCAGTAGAAGCATGGCCTGTACGTTGACCCCGTTTTGCAGACTGCCCAGACCATTGAGCAGAGCTACCGTAGAAATCAGCACCAGTAACAAGCCACGCCAGTCCAGCGTGGCCTTTTCTCCGTCTTGTGCCTCACTGGTGGCAATGACAGAAGGCACGAACCGGGCGGCCAGAAAAATGGCCGCCACACAAAACGGCACCACCATAAAGAAAGTGGAGCGCCAGCCGAACCACTCCACCAGCAACCCGCCAATGCTGGGCCCGATTGCGGGGGCCAGTACCACGCCCATACCGAAGATGCCACCAGCGCGACCCTGCTCATCAGCACCAAAAGCACGCACGATGATGATGGCAGGAATAGGTTGCAACACGCCGGAGGCCAGGCCTTCGACCACCCGCGCCAGCAAAACCAACTCAAAGTTACTGGTGAGCCCGCCCGCAACGCCACCGATGAGCAATAACCAGACAGCGCCCGCGTAGGTCTTGCGGTAGCCAAAACGCGCCAGCCACCACGGCGTGGAGAGCATGGACGCCGTCATGGCCAGCATGAAACCGGACGACACCCATTGCAGGCGGTCCTGCCCCAGACCAAAGAAGTGGCTCATGTCTGGCACCGCCACATTGATGATGGTGGACGACATGATGGAGGCCATGGTGCCCACCATCACGCTCAGAAGCAGCAGCCAGCGGTAGCGCCTGCCATAGTGCTTTTGCAGTTGATCCAGGGTGTGGGGTTGGGTCATGGTCGAAGAAGTGCCTTGGCCTCTAGTCTGACATGCCCACACCTGCCCTGCTGTGAAGCCTAGAATCGCCGCTCGCCCTGTTTCTGTCGCAAAGACTCACTCACCCCCTTACCTCACTCCATTTCCATGGAATCCCTTCTTATCTCTACAGGCGTTGTGGCGCTGGCCGAAATCGGCGACAAAACGCAATTGCTGGCCTTTATCCTGGCCGCGCGCTTCAAGAAACCACTTCCTATCATCGCTGGCATTCTGTGCGCGACCGTAGTCAACCACGGGCTGGCAGGCGCCCTGGGCGCCTGGATTACCAGCGCCATCAGTGTGGACACACTGCGCTGGGTGCTGGGCGCCTCCTTCATTGCCATGGCCATCTGGACGCTGATTCCCGACAAGATAGAAGAAGAGGAAACCCAGGTTGCCAAGCATTTGGGCGTGTTTGGGGCCACGCTCATCACCTTTTTTCTGGCCGAGATGGGCGACAAGACCCAGATAGCGACCGTGGCCATGGCCGCCAAGTTTGACAGCCCTGTCGTGGTGGTCATTGGCACCACCCTGGGCATGCTGATTGCGGATGTGCCCGCCGTGTTTGTGGGCGACAAATTCGCCAACCGGATTCCGATGAAACTCGTTCACAGCATTGCAGCGGCCATCTTTGCCCTTTTGGGTATTGCTACCTTGGCAGGGGTTGGTAAGTCGCTGGGGTTCTGAAGTGGAAAAAGCCCGCATGGAAGCCTGGATACACGACCACGTCTTTGACGAGGGCAACCCGGCCGCCGAAAAGGGCGCGCGGGCGGTGATGTGGATTACCGCTGCAACCATGGTTCTTGAGATCGTGGCGGGATGGTGGTTCAACTCCATGGCACTGCTGGCGGACGGCTGGCATATGAGCTCGCACGCGCTGGCCATTGGCCTGAGCGCCTTTGCCTACGCGGCCGCACGCCGCTACGCGCGCGATCCGCGCTTTGCCTTTGGCACCTGGAAGATAGAGGTGTTGGCCGGGTTCGCCAGCGCGGTGGTGCTCATGGGCGTGGCCTTGCTGATGGTGGTGAGCTCATTGGAGCGATTGCTCGCGCCACAACCCATTGCCTACAAAGAGGCCATCGCCGTTGCCGTGTTGGGCTTGGTGGTCAACCTGGTGTGCGCGCTGATTCTGGGCAAGGCACACCACCACGACCATGGCCACCATCACCACCCGGAACACGGGCATGGGCACGACCACCATCCACAGCACGACCTGAACCTGAAGTCGGCCTATGTGCATGTGCTGGCAGACGCCGCCACTTCGGTGCTGGCCATCGTGGCGCTGGTGGGTGGCTGGATGTATGGCTGGTCCTGGCTGGACCCGCTGATGGGCATCGTGGGCGCAGTGCTGGTGGCGGCATGGTCCAAAAATCTGATCACCGAGACCGGTCGCGTGCTGCTCGACCGCGAAATGGACCACCCGGTAGTGGCCGAGATTCGCGAGGTGGTGGAGTCTGACGCGGGCAGCACCCGCATCACCGACCTGCACGTCTGGCGTGTTGGCAAAGGTGCCTATTCTTGTGCTCTGAGCGTGGTCACCCAAAACCATGAGCTGACCCCACAGCAGGTTCGCGCGCAATTGGCGCAACATGAAGAGGTGGTGCACTCCACCATCGAGATTCACTTCCAGACTACCCGGACCTGAATTGCTACATATTTTGTAGCTGCTTGTGCCCTGTGTATATGCTGCAGAGGCTGATTTGACTTAAGATGAACGCCATGAATCCGTCCCAAAGTACCGAGCTGCAGGCTTTCTTTCATCAACATGGCGTACGCGACGTGGAATGCCTGTTTCCCGATATGTCCGGTTATCCGCGTGGCAAGCTGATGCCCGCTGCCAGCTTTGCTGCGGGCGCCGAACTGCGCATCGCGCAGGCCATTCCCATGCAGTGCGTGACCGGTGACTATTCCTATGACCCGATCTTTCCGGACTCCGACCCCGATGTGCGTCTGGTGCCGGACTACAGCACAGTCAAGCTCTCACCTTGGGCCAGTAGCCCGCGTGCATTTGCTATCCACGACTGCATGGAACTGGACGGCCAGCCCTGTGCCTTTGCCGCGCGGTCCTTGCTCAAAACGGTGCTTGCGCGTTATGCCGCACAGGGCCTATCCCCGGTGGTGGCCCCTGAGATCGAGTTTTATCTGACGGCACCCAATGTGGACCCCAACCAGGCCCTGACTTCACCTGTCGCGCGCAATGGCCGTTCGGAAGTGGGTCAGTCGGCCTTCAGCCTGAACATGCTCAACGAGTTGGCCCCTTTCTGGGAGGCTTTTGGACAGGCGCTGGACGCACTGGGCGTGCGCGCCGATACCTGGATTCACGAAGTGGGCGCCACACAGTACGAGA
>CAJBMJ010000071.1 GCA_903954045.1 uncultured beta proteobacterium
CAGGTTCAAAACAGTCTGGTCTTTCCAGTTTTGGGGCAACTCAAAGCTGACTGAACCGCCCATTTGCGCGCTGTCAAAGCGCATTTTGAAACTCTTCATCACTTCAGCCCAGCCAATGGACTTGATGTCGGCTACCAGCATGAGGTCAGGACGAACCTGCCAGCTACCGCCCACGGCCAAGACGGCGGGCATCTGGAAATTGATGATCGTGATACGACCTTCATCCACAAACGAGGCGGTCGGGGCTCCTCCAGCATTGGCGGTCATGCTGGCGCCGCCGCTGCTGGTTTTCATATCCTCCAGTGCTGACTTCAAGCGGTAGGAGGCGCCCAGGGTGACATCTTTGCTGACTTTGACGGTTCCGCCAATCTTGGCGCCCCATCCGGTTGCTTTGGCTGCGCCGGTGAACTTGTCGTTGTCGGTGAAGTTGAGTCGTGCCCATGTGGCAGTATTCAGTGCTCCAGCACTAATGGCTCCGCCCAGCTGTCCGGTGCCGCCAGTAACCATTTGTCCCAATTGCATGGGGGTGGCAGCCATCAGCATGTCCAGACCGGACCACATGTAGTCGATGGTGGCGCCAACCGTTACGTCAGGGTTGACTTGGTAGGCAATCGGAAGGATGAAGTTGCCAACGCTGAGTTCCGAGCGAGCAGCATCGCGAGAGCCCATGGCCAAAAAGGAGTCTGAACCGTATTCAGTTCCCATACCTCCCTGTGCAAACATGCCAACACCGTATGTCAACGCACCGGAGCGGGTGACATAACCCAAGGCAGGCATCATGTAGGAAGTGCCGCCGGAAGCAGCTTCGGGCATTCCCGGCATGCTGCTGGTGACTTTAGGGCCCAGAAATCCAACGGCAAGGTCCAAACGTGGTTGCGCAGAGCCCAGAGCCAGGGTAGCCGGGTTCTGCGCCATAGCGGCCGTGCCGTGGTCGTACGCCTGTGATGCGCCGCCCATGCTGGTCGAAATAGGGCCATAGCCCTCCATCAACATGCCATTGGTGGCGAACGCCGAACCAGCGCCAAGCAGGGCGCAAAGCGGTGTGAGTGCAAAAAACTTCTTCGATATTTTCATGGTTGTCTCCGATTTGTGGGTAGTGAACAGGGTTGGGAACTTGAGGGGGAAATTGATAATTACCAGAAAGCCATCAGACGGCCTTTGACAACCTTGGATTCGATGCGTTTGAGAGGGCTGTTCCCCTTTTTGATGCAGTCGCCACTCTTGGCTTCAAACTGCCATTGGTGCTTGGGACAGGTCAGCACAGTGCCCTTGACGGCGAGTTCGGGGATGTCGGTACTCTGGTGCGGGCAGTGGCTGTCATAGACCTGGAAGGACTTTTTGTCTCGGTAGATGAATAGGCCGCGGCCTTCGTGCTCGGCACGTGTCACCTCCCCGTCTGGCGCATCTTTGGTCGCCATGAGATCGCGCCATTTCCCGGGCGCCGGCGTCAACTGGGTAATGACATCAGGCGCAAAACCAGGGATGTTCATGTCAAGGATGATGTCCACCGCCCAAACAATCTTGGCGAGACCCAAAATAGGAAAAGCCATCAACAGTGCGTCCAAGACCTCCATCGGGCTGCTGCCTTCGCGCAGCGCACGGCCCAGGTACTGGCGAAAACCACGGTCGGTTTGCGAGTGCACCTTGCTGATGACCGAAATCAGATTCCGGGTCTTGGGATCCAGGTGTTTTCCGCTCTCTTTCAGAAACGCAAAATAATGACCAATAGTTTCCGGCCGGGTTTTTATCAGATAGTTCAGTGCGTCACTCATGGTGTTCAGATTTAAGTGCAGGTTAAACGGTTGGATTGATTATGGTTGCTTTGCTCTTGAGACTGCGCACAGGGCTGCTGATTGCATTCGCTAAATATACGGCTACTGCATTCGGCGCAAATTTTCGAATCCATATAGCGCATGGCAATCTGAATGGCTTCATTGGTGTTGTTCACTACAGCATCAGGTGCAAGGATGCCGTCTTCCTGAAAGTCACCCAACATGCCACCAACTTGCTTGTTGGCGCGGGTAAAGATGACATGCTTGCCTTCAAATTTGGCATGGTGCAAGATGCCTTCGAGCGCACGCTGACCCGTGGTATCCATCATGGATACTTTCAACATGCGCAGCACGTAGACGGTGGGTTTGTATTGGTGCAAAGCCACCCTGATGGTGCGCTCAAAGGCCTTGGCAATGCCGAAAAACAGTGGGCCGTGGGCCTCATGAAACAAAATTTGTGGGCAGACGCCCTGTTTTGCCAAGCCTGCGTAGCTGGTGTTTCCTGCCAGGTCGATTTCTTCGGGAATGTTCTCGCTCATGTGCTTGATGAACAAAAATGACGCGAGCACCATTCCCACTTCGATCGCTACAGTCAGGTCAATCAGCACGGTCAGGATGACCGTTGCGAGGTACACCGCACGGTCTGCACCGGGTGCATGTTGAAGCAGGTGTTTAGCGTGCTTGAACTCCCCCAGGCGACTAGCAACCACCACCAGAATTGCAGCCAGGACTGCCATTGGTACCTCGCTGGCCAAAGGCGCAGCCAGCAAAATAATGAGTAGAACAAAAATCGCGTGGGAGAACCCGGCAAAGCGTGTTTTTGCTCCGCTTTGAATGTTGGCTCCGGTGCGTGCAATCACCCCAGTGGCCGGCATACCTCCAAACAATGGAGACAGCAAGTTGGCTGCGCCCTGCGCGAGCAACTCACGGTTGGATTCGTGCCGATCGCCACTCATGTTGTCGGCAACCACGGCTGAAAGCAGCGCCTCGACTCCAATGAGCACCGCAATGGTAAAGGCCGGCCGAATAAGCTCGAGGATGCGGGAAAAACTGATGTTCGGCAGGCTCGGTGGTGCAAGTGTGGAGGGAACAGCGCCAAACAGGCTGGCAATGGTTTCCACAGGAAAGTCAAACAGAATGGCAAAGCTGGTGCCAACCAACAGTCCGAGCAGTGCACCGGGAACGCGGCTGAGAAAAGGAATTTTCGGTCCGTACAGGATCGCTATCAGAGTGATACCCGCCAAAAGCAGAGCCCAGTAGTTGACGGCAGACAAATGGTGAACAGTCTCGAGCATGTTTTCATGAAAGAACTCGTGCGCTGGCAGGCGCTGCACCAAGCCGTTGGCGTTGAGCAGTTTTTCGCCACTGGGCGAGTACAGCACCAGCCCCACCAGGTTGTTGAACTGTGTGGCCACGATACTGATGGCAATGCCTGAAGTGAAACCCAGAACCACAGGGTACGGGATGTATTCGATGAGTTTTCCAAATCGCAGCCATCCCATGATGATCAGCAGTACACCCGCGATGAAGCCGGCAAGCATCACGTCCTGGAATCCATTGGGGGACTTCAGACTGATCGCTGCCAGTACCGGTATCAGCGCAGCTGCTGCGCCGGCAATCTGAAAGCGCGATCCGCCAAACGCAGCCACTAGCGAACCGGCAATGACCGAGGTCACCAAGCCCTGAATCGGCGTCGCCCCTGATGCAATGGCAAAAGCCAGACCCAATGGGATTGAGATGACGGCAACGATCAGGCCCGCAATCAGGTCTGACTTGAGTAGCTCAAGCGTGTAGTTTCGAAACTGGGTCAGCATGGGGTGTGCAGCCTCTTGCTCAAGCTTTGGCGCTAGTCGTCTGATTGACGAAGGCGTCGCCTTCAGTGGGCGGCCCAATGCGTTTGTAGATCTCGGCAATCGCCTGGTCTTCGGTGGCAAACAGATTCGATTCTGTAATTGCATCGTACAAACCTGTGGCACGCATCACATCGAGCACCTGTTTCTTGAGCCCGCTAAAGACTAGACTCACGCCGGAGTCCTTGAGCCGGTCAAGCAAGTGGTGGATTACCTCTTCACCAGAAGCGTCGAGTTGATTGATGCCATTGGCGACGATCAATACTACTTTTGCGTCGGGCTGGCTGGCAACCGCACCCAGCACAGCATCTTCAAAATAGGACACGTTCGCAAAGTACAAGGAGCCGTCAAAGCGCACTGCAACCATTTGCTTGCCTGTGGGGATGTCTGGGTAAACGAGCGTGTCGCGCAAGGTGCCATCACTATGTCGGCCCAATACAGCTACTCGTGGTGTCATGGTGCGATACAGGTACAGACCGAGTGCCAGCACTGTTCCTACCATGATGCCGGAATCGAGGTGTGGGGCAAAAGCCAGCGTAGCAACAAAGGTGACCAGGGCAGCCAGACCATCATGGCGACTGGCTTGCCAGGCATGCTTTACTGCCGACACGTTGATCAGGCCCGTGACCGCCATGATGATGATTGCTCCTAGAACTGCCTGGGGCAGGTGGTAAAGGAGGGGGGTCAAAAACAGCAAAGCGACGAGCACTATCAGTGCAGTAAAGACCGAGGACATGCCCGTTAGGGCGCCGGAATTGCTATTGACTGCTGATCGCGAGAACGATCCGGATATGGGGTAAGACTGGCTGAAACTACCCACTAAATTGGCTAAACCTTGCCCGATGAGTTCTTGATTAGGATCGATTCGTTGGCGGGTTTTCGCTGCTATGGCCTTGGCGATTGAAATGGCCTCCATGAATCCGACCAAAGAAATCACCACGGCGCTCGCCAGCAGCGTCAGCATGGAGCTCAGACTGAGGTTCGGAACCTTCAGCTCGGGCAGACCTTGCGGAATCCTGCCCACTACTTCGCCCCCGCCCTGGAGGCGAAAAGTACCGTTGGAAACGCCGCGTACGTGATAGATGGCATCTTGTTGGCGAGCGCCAGCAGGCGCTTTATCCTTTGCGTAAATGCCGGTCGTAGCACCCGCGCTGTCAACTTCCCGAACCACTTCAATTTGCGCAAGCTGCTTGCGTAACTGGGCACTCTGGGCGTTCTGCGCAGCAATGCGCGTTTGCACAATGGCCAACTCACCTTGGGCGCGAATCAGTGCCACTTTGTCAAGGGCAGAATCTTGTTGGATCGTCTTTATCTGACCGTTGATTCGGGTTTGCTCTAGGCCCAAGTCCTTTACGCGGTTGGCAACGTCATCCACATGTGTGACCAGTTCAAGCAAGGCAGGGTCTTTGATTTGTGCCAGATTGGCGTTGACATTGTTCTCAAAACCGAAGCCCCAAGAGATCAGGGTAGTTAACGCGACCGCCACAAGCACGCCAGGGAGTTTGGGCTTGTACTTTTTTAGTCCCCACATCAGACCTATAGCCAGAATGCCCATGGCCAGAGTTGGCAGATGGGTGTTGCGCCATTGGCCTAAAACTCCCCAAAAATCGACCAGAAACTGGCCGCTGTTGGGCATCGACAGACCAAAAAGCTTGCTCACCTGCGACATGGCAATAATCAATGCCGCTGCATTTGTGAAGCCCACGATTACTGGGTGGGAAAGAAAATTGACGATTACCCCAAGTTTGAAAATACCCAAGGTCAGCTGCACCAAGCCCACCGTAAGTGCAAGCAAAATCGCGAGAGCAATATAGGTTTCTGTACCTGGCTGTGCCAAGGGCGCCAACGTGGAAGCGGTCAGCAGGGACACCACTGCCACCGGCCCTGAGCCGAGCTGGTTGGAGCTACCCCACAGCGCGGCCACGGCGACTGGCAAAAAAGCGGCATAAAGACCAAAATACGCTGGCAGACCTGCCAATTGCGCGTACGCCATGGACTGGGGGATAAGCACCAGTGCAACCGTTAAACCAGCCAATAGATCAGCTCTGAACGTTGGGCCGTGATAAGGAAACCAGCGAAGGAATGGAAATAGACGCTTCAAAATCTAATTCAATGAATGGGTTGGGTTGTACAAAATTGGCAGTGCCACTATTTCCGTTGCACAAGACCAGCAAGTAGCCTTAAAGGGCTTTTCGTATAGTCATGGCACCACGAATCTGTCCAATGGAATAGCCGGTCCCTTTGTCCGCCGGGTAGGCCGCTTGCAGCTTGGAGATCACTTCTGGTTTGAGTGTGTCGACCGGACCATGGCAGGCTATGCAGATTTGCTGAACCGGGAGCGCTTTCATGTAACGATATTCCTTTTTGTCGCCCTCGGACACTATTTCACCTTTGTCTAGTTTAGACAGGTTTTCCCCAGCGGCCGCACGTCGGTCAAACTCTTCCAACGCATTGCGTTCCCATGAATCTGGCACTGCTTTGGGGTTTCGGTTGCGCAAGCTCACGCGGCGAATGCTCCAGCCGCTCTGCTCGGAGGCCGCCTTTGCCATTTGAGGGGCTTTTTCTTTGCATACTTCAATGGCCGACTCGGGTCCGCCTTTGCCAATTTCGTCTGTGAGTACCTGCAGCAGTTTGGGCGGAATGCTGGATGCCACGCTGCGAGCATCAGCCACCCAGGGAGCCTCATTAGCCCAGCCTGTCAGGCTTGACAACACAAGTAGCGACTGCAGTATTTTTTTCACGGTGGCTCCAGTCAGGAAATATTCTGGTAGTACAGGTTTTGCGGGTGGTTAGCTTGCGCAAAAAAGAACCAGCGCTCCGCTAGAAGGCCTATGTACTGGGTAACAAAGGCTATGAAGAGCACCTGCGTTGAGGATGCAATCAGGCCTATGGCAAGCAAGGCGATTGCCATTGGAAAGGTGAGTATCAAAAAACCCCACTTCACGGCTGACATAAGTTCCTTGCTGCGTCCGTGAAAGAACTCGCGTGTATTGAACGAACCACCCATGAACCCCTGTGCTTTTTGAACAATGCGCGGGTGCTTGATACCGATGGCGCTTTGCAAGGTTGACTTTGGCTTGAGTCTGGCATTGCGATACAGGGATAGGCTGCGTGTGATCCCGGCGAGTACGGTCAGTCCCGCTGCCATGGTTCCGTAGGGCTGAACCAGCGTTGGCACCCCTGATAGCGCAGCCAACAGGGTGGCCAGCATCAGCCCTGACGCACACCCCAGAAGCAGGTAGTTGATCAAGGTCAGCGGGCTGGCCCATTCTTGTAGAAAACGCACGGACGCATAAATCATTGCTGTGCATACAAACAATGCAATGCAGGCCAGTGTGGTGAAAGCTCCGACAAGTCGCGGATTACCTTGCCCTGTGGCATGCACTATTGCGTAGAGAAACAAACCCAGCATGAACAAGGGTAGGGCGATGACCTCACGAGACAACCATGAAGTACGCCACATGGAGGCGGAGCGCCAGGCACGTTCAGGCCGGCCCAAATGGAAGAAAGAGGCCAGCAAGCCCAGGGCCGACAGTACGAGCGCCAACACGCTGCCACTGACAAGAATGCGCTGGCTCTCCAAAGGAGCCAGCCCTCCAAGGCCGGAAATGTCGGTGCCAAACAGCGCAAGGAACAGGCCCTGCGCGGCTCCGATGAGTGTTGTCAGAAAAATGACGGAAAAGGCGGGTTGCATAAGTAGTGTTGCAAAGGTGGTGCTGGGAACTGACCGCGGTCAGGTGGCGAAATCTTCGCGGCCTGGATCTCTGTGGGCGCTCTCTGGCTGTTTGCCGTCGATCTTCAATGGGTTGTCTACGCGCTCAAGGTCTTCGGCATGGATGCGAATTTCAGTCTTGCGCCTTGGCAGGTAGTGGTTCGAGGGACTGGTACCCCATTCGGGCATGAGCTGGTAGCCACCGCGTTCCGCAATCGCTTTGGAAACCACCGACTCGGGGTCATGAATGTCTCCAAACAATCGCGCGTTGGAGGGGCATGCCAGTACGCAAGACGGCTTACGCTCCGTTGTCGGCAACTTGGTATCTGTAACCCGGTCGACACAGAGAGTGCACTTGGTCATGACCTTGCGCTCTTCATCCAGTTCGCGTGCGCCGTAGGGGCAGGCCCAACTGCAGTATTTGCAGCCAATGCACTTGTCATAGTCCACCAAAACAATGCCATCTTCGGCGCGCTTGTAGCTGGCGCCTGTGGGACACACGGGAACGCATGGTGGATCCTCGCAATGCAGGCATGACTTGGGAAAGTGCACTGTCTGCGTGTTCGGAAATTCACCGACTTCAAACGTTTGCACCCGGTTGAAAAATGTACCGTTGGGGTCCGCCCCGTAGGGGTTGACGTCAACCAGTGAACCAGCGGTGCCCGAGGTATTCCACTGCTTGCAGCTGGTGACGCAGGCATGGCAGCCCACACAGACATTGAGGTCGATGACCAGTGCCAATTGGGTCATTTGTTTTCTCCCCGGCCGGCAAAGAAAGCCCTCCATTTAGGCACTACCTGTTGAACCCCGGGTGGAGCTGAAACAGCCTTGAACTGCGGCGAGGTCTGTTCTGGCTCTCCCTCCTGCGCCTTGTAAATGCGCACCCGGACGTCGTACCAGGCAGCTTGGCCTGTAATGGGGTCTGAATTGGAAATGGCCGGGCCTGCACTGGATGGCGGCAATACTTCCGAAATCAGGTGGTTGAGCAAAAAGCCGCGTTGGGACTCGTTGGCATCGGCACTCAGATTCCAGGCTCCGGCTGATTTACCAATGGCGTTCCAGGTCCACACCGTGCCTGGCTCCACTGCTTCGGAGTAGCGGCACATGCAGCGCACCTTGCCCCACTGCGACTCTACCCACATCCAGCCGCCATCTTCAATACCTTCGGCCGCCGCGGTCTTGGAATTGACCATCAGGTAGTTGTGGGTGTGAATCTGCCGAAGCCAGGCGTTTTGTGAATCCCAGGAGTGGTACATCGCCATCGGGCGCTGGGTGATGGCATTCAAGGGGTACTTGGCCGTGTCAGTGGCCTGCTCTTCCAGCGGCACGTAATAAAAGGGCAGCGGATCAAAATAGGTTTCCACCCGCTTGCGCAGCTGGTCTGGCGGCTGCTTGCCCGGGCGTTTGCCCTGTGCGGCACGGCGAAAGCCCTGCAAAAACTCGGAGTAAATGTGGATGACGATGGGGTCTTTGTCACGCCGGATCCCGACCTTTTGCGCCCACTCCATGTAGCCCTCGTTCCAGTTGCGCATGTACTGGTGTTCGACCGGCATTTCGTAATGGAATACGCAGTTGTTCTTCTCGTACATCTCCCACTGCTTGGGGTTGGGCTCGCCGCGCATGGACTTCTCGCCCCCTTTGCCGCGCCACCCGGCCAGAAACCCGATGCCGGATCCGGGTGCCGTTTCGTAGTTAACGATGAAGTCGGTGTATCCCTTGTACTTGCGAGATCCGTCAGCTTGCGTAAAGGCAGGGAACTTGAGCCTTCCGGCCAATTCCACCAGCACTTCCTGAAAGGGCTTGCACTCGCCTTTGGGCGGGACAACGGGAATGCGAACAGCATCGACTGGTCCGTCGAACTCGGAAATCGGCCGGTCCAGCATCGACATGGTGTCGTGCCGCTCCAGGTAGGTGGTGTCGGGCAGTATCAGGTCGGCAAAAGCCGTCATTTCAGACTGGAAGGCATCACACACCACCAGGAACGGTATCTTGTACTCACCCGCATGCTCCCCTGAGGTGTGCTTGTCATTGAGCATGTTGCGCACTTCAGACGTATTCATGGTCGAGTTCCACGCCATGTTCGCCATGAAGATCAACAGCGTATCAATACGGTACGGGTCTCCCTTCCAGGCGTTGGTGATGACGTTTTGCATCAGGCCATGGGCGGACAAAGGGTGTTCCCAGGAGAAACCTTTGTCGATGCGCACCGGTTGGCCCTGGTCGTCTACAAACAGATCGTCCGGACTCTCCGGCCAACCCAGTGGTGCGCCGTCCAGCGGCGTGTCGGGTTTGACGGCTTGGGGTCCCTTGGGCGGGCGGGCATTGGGAGGCACCGCGCGCGGGTAAGGTGCCTTGTGGCGGAAGCCGCCGGGCCGATCAATGGTGCCCAGCAATGACATCAATATCGACAGTGAGCGAATGGTCTGGAAGCCATTGGAATGCGCTGCCAGACCGCGCATGGCGTGAAAAGATACCGGGTTGCCGGTGACCGAGCTGTGTCGTTTCCCCCAACTGTCGGTCCAGGCGATGGGAAGTTCAATCTTCTGGTCACGCGCAGTAATGCCCATTTCATGCGCCAGTCGGCGAATAGTAGCGGCTGGAATGCCGGTAACGCCCTCAGCCCATTCGGCAGTGTAAGGTTTGACGCGCTCTTGCAAGAGCTGAAAGGCGGGCACAGCCGCAGTTCCACTGGGCAGTTTGAAGTGCCCCAGCAAAGCAGGATCTGCCCCCTCGGTGTGATCTGCAACCGGTTGCTCTGTCAAACGGTCCCACCAGAAAAAATTGGCGGGACGCAAGGGGTTTGCGATCTCGACTTCAGTATCCCGAAGGAACATGCCGAACTCGTCGCTGCTTTCATCCTGATTCACCAGTTGACCGGCATTGGTATAGCGCGCCAGAAACTCACGGTCGTACAAACCCAGTTTGATCAACTCATGAATCAGGGCCAGAAGCAATGCGCCATCGGTGCCGGGTTTGATGGGCACCCATTCATCCGCAATGGCGGAGTAACCGGTGCGCACCGGATTGATGGATACAAACCTTCCACCATTGCGCTTGAACTTGGATAGTTCGCGTTTCATGGGGTTCGAGTGATGGTCTTCGGCAGTGCCTATCATCACGAACAATTTGGAGCGCTCCAGATCGGGGCCACCGAACTCCCAGAATGATCCTCCAATCGTATAGATCATGCCTGCTGCCATATTGACAGAGCAGAACCCACCATGTGCGGCATAGTTCGGGGTGCCAAATTGGCGGGCAAACAGGCCGGTCAGGGCCTGCATCTGGTCGCGCCCGGTAAACAGGGCAAATTGCTTGGGATCGGTTGATCGGATTTTTTGCAAGCGTTCTGCCAGCATGGAGAAAGCAGTCTCCCACTCAATGGCTTCGAACTGCCCTTCACCCCGTTCGCTGCCCGCTTTGCGCAGCAAGGGCTTGGTGAGCCTGGCTGGCGAGTACTGCTTCATGATGCCTGAAGAGCCCTTGGCGCAGATCACGCCCTGATTGAGCGGGTGGTCGGGGTTGCCCTCAATGTAGCGGACTTCCCCGTTACGCAAATGCACCCGGATGCCGCAGCGGCAAGCGCACATGTAGCAGGTGGTCGTGCGCATTTCGTCGGTAGCGTTGGCTAGCGCAGGGCGGGTGGGGTCGTGAATCACGGTGGCAGACATGAATGGAGGTATTTTTTGCGGGCTGGGCTGGGCTGGGCAGGTGCAGAGTGCCCCTATTAGAGGCAGGGGCACCTATTTGCGTCTATAGCCGCCACGGGTAATTCCATGTAGCCCAAATGGGTAGTGTCGATAGAACAGCCTTTCGACCCCCCGGGTTTCTACGATTCATAAGTGACCCGTTATGTAATAGCATCGAGGTATCCATTTCTCCTATGAATCAGTCCAGCCAAACCATCAGCTCCAGTATTCCTACGGGCAAAGCAGGTCTTTTTGCAGACATGACCTCAGCGCTCGCCGCGGACATGGATTTGGCGCCGTTGTTGGAGCGTTTTCTTATCGCGATTCTGGCGTTGGCTGGGGCCCAGGCGGGAGCGGTCCGTGTTTTGACCGACGACGGGAAGTCGATGCGGCTGGTTGCACATCTGGGCTTGCCGTCAAACGTGCAGGTTGCCGAGCAACTGGTACCGCGTGATTGCGGAGTGTGCGGCGCAGCTTCGGCGCGGGACGTATTGGGTTGGGTGGAGGACGTGAACACCTGTGCCAAACATACCGAGGGTGACTATTTTGGCATCCAATGCCAACGGGTATTGGCAATTTCTCTGCCGCACGGGGGCCAGGTTTTGGGCATTTACAACCTGTTTTTCAGTTCTAAAGCCTGTATCAATCCACAGATGGAAACCATGTTGCGACTGATAGGGCAACTTCTGGGGCTCACGCTTCACAACGCCAGAGTCGAACGCGAGCGACTGCGTGTCACCGTCATGAAAGAGCGCCAGGAAATGGTCAACGAAGTGCATGACACGATTGCCCAGACCCTGGCGTACGTCAGGATGCGCCTACCCCTGCTGCACGAGTCCCTCTTGGCGCACGATGACCAGCGCTCGCTCAAGTACTTGTCAGATGTGAAGGCCGGGGTGGGTGAAGTACATGACAAATTGCGCGAAGTCATGACCTATTTCCGCACCCGGATCGACCCTATGGGCTTGTTGTATGCCCTCAAAGGGGTGGCAGACACCTATTTTGACCGAGTCGGTATTTCGCTGGAAATCCACAATTCAGTGCCAAGCCTGAATTTGAGCGATGAACAGGAGGTGCAGGTTTTCTACATCATTCAAGAGGCATTGGCCAACATCGCCAAGCATTCCATGGCCCGTAAGGCGATCGTTTCCATTACCAGGAACCCAGAGCAACTGGAGTTCAGAATTGAAGACGATGGATTGGGTATGAATGATCCTTCCGTATCCATGCTGGTTACTCTGGCCAAAGGATTCGCACCTTCCAACCATTTTGGGTTGGAGATCATGCAAAGCCGTGCCGCACGTCTGGGAGGCAGTTTGATGGTGGGCCCCAACGATGGTGGCGGCACCCGTGTCCGATTGCTTTTGCCTGTGCATTCGGTGGGCCAGCCTGGGAGGGCGGGATGACAAAGAAGACTCGCGTCATGTTGGTGGATGACCATGCGCTGTGTCGCAGCGGTTTGACAGAATTGCTGGAGCACAGAGGCAATATGGATGTGGTGGTTGCGACCGGTGATCCTGCGCAAGTCGTTCCTCTGTTGCGGGAACACCAACCGGATCTGATGGTGCTGGACCTGCGTTTGGCCAAAACCGATGGACTGAGTGTCTTGCGTATGGTTCGCAACGAGGGAAATGAAGTCCCCGTTGTGATATTGACCATGAGTGACAGTGAAGACGACATGGCAGCTGCGCTGCGTGCAGGTGTGCGTGGATACTTGCTTAAGGATATGGAGCCAGACGAAGTCATTGATGCTATTGGCCGCGCCGCACGTGGTGAGATGGTGGTGGCGTCCGCCATGACTTTGAAATTAGCCCTGATTCTGCAGTCTGGCCCCAAAGTCTCTGTGATGGGCGATCTGGTTGCAACCTTGACGGATCGCGAGCGGGAGGTATTGAACCATGTCGCGCGGGGTTGCAGCAACAAGGTGATTGCGAAGGCCTTGGACATTAGCCACAACACGGTGAAGTTGCATGTTCGTCACATTATGGACAAGCTCAATCTTCACTCCAGGGTGGAGGCTGCTGTATTTGCCTTTGAGTACAGTAGCACGCCCGAAGGCGTCAAAGCAGCTTTAGGTACCAGCGCCAAGCTTAAACACTGACAGCAGTATCACACTTGGGGTGCAACCGGCAGACTCTGTGGAGCAAACCAGGCCAGCGATTCGTGCAATTTGACCACCTCACCAATGAGGGTCAGACAAGGTGATTTCAAGTTCGCCTGTGTCACGCGTTCTGAAATATCTGTCAGAGTGCCGGTCACAACCTTTTGCGTAGCAATGCTGCCGTCCTGAACGACGGCGATGGGCAAGTTGGCGGGCGCACCATGTGATATCAGTTGCCGGCATATTTCCGGAAGACCTCCCAACCCCATATAGATAACCACCGTTTGCCGTGGGCGGACCAGACTTGGCCAGTCCAGATCAGCAGTGCCATCCTTGAGATGCCCCGTCACAAACATGCAGCTTTGGGCGTAATCACGGTGGGTTAGCGGAATGCCGGCATAGCTGGAAACGCCGGAAGCGGCGGTTACGCCAGGCACCACTTCAAACGCCACCCCTTGGGCAGCAAGTGTCTGCAATTCCTCGCCACCGCGCCCAAAGATAAAGGGGTCTCCCCCTTTAAGCCGCACCACTTGCTTGCCCTCGTGGGCGAGTTTGACCAGCAAGGCATTGATCTGCTCCTGGCGCATGGTGTGCTCGTTGCGACGCTTGCCCGCATAGATACGCTCCGCTGACGGCGACACAAAATCCAGGACAGCGCTTGAAACCAGGTGGTCATAGACAACCACATCAGCTTTTTCCAACAGGCGCACAGCACGTAGCGTCAGCAATTCCGGGTCGCCGGGACCGCCCCCCACCAAATAGACCTTCCCCCCTACAGGGTGGGCCTTTGTGACATCGGCCTTCAATGTGCACGTCCTTTGGAGCCGCATGCGCCACTTCCACAACCACCGCTACCGCAACCACCAGCGGTTGATTCCGAGGTGCCACATGCAGCGGCACTGCCTTCGCTAAATATGAAATTGAACTCTCCGGGCGTCAGTTCCACAAAGTCCAACACAGTGTCATCCAGCAACTGCTGGGACTCACCACCAATGACCACGGCAATTCCTGCCAGGTCGAGTCGCATGTCTTCGTCTTTGGGTTCGTCAAAACCCATGCCATATTGAAGTGAACCGTCGGAGTCCACTTTGGCGGCAATGCGCAACGCCAAATCGGTTGCGTCACTGGTGCTGGCGGCTTGTTGAATCTGCTTGGCAGCAGCGGGAGTCAATGAGAACATACAAATCTCCTATGGCGAATCAGTGTTCACCTTTGGTTTTTAAAAGTCCGGCTAAACGGTTGCCCTGTTTTTGCGGGCCACCGACAGGAAACAGGGCGTGAAGGTGGTGGTTATTTCCCTGGTCGGGTCCCCATACTTTGGCAAAGTGCCAGATCATGGCACGCACCTGGGCTTGAACGCGGTGTTCTTCGAAATACGCACGCAAAAATGCAATGACCTGCCAGTGCGCCTCGGTCAGTTCCAGATTCTCGGACCCGGCCTGCACACGGGCAAAGTCCTCGCTCCAGTCATTAATATTTTTTAAGTAACCTTCGGAGTCGGTTGGCACAGCTCGCCCGTTCACCTGAACTGTGCGCGTCTCTACGTTGGCTGGTAGTTCCTTCGCCGTTTTCTTGGATCGAACAAAGGCTGCAAAAGCCTCAGCCCAGGCGGACCCTGCCCCATTGCGCAGGTGGGCATAGGAGGCAACGACGTTGCGGTACAAGATGCCATCGTGCAGACCGTTCACGCCGTGTCCACGCTGTACGCGGTAGGCGAACTTCAAGTCAGGCGCCAGGTTCTCCAGGCTGGAGTAATGGAATTCGTGGCCCCGTAGCGAGGGCTGGGAGGAGTCTGCTAGAGCGGACCAGGGCGCTTCGCCCGTGGCCTGTAGCTCCACGTAGCCACGCCCGACCGGGCGGGCGTGCATCACTACATCGGCGGGAATTGCGCCCACCATGTCGTAGACCTGATCGTTCCAGCGCAGGGTGCGCGAAAGATACATCAGGCCGCCGCATTCAGCATAGACAGGCAGGTCCGCTTCAATGGCAGCATGCACGCTGCTGCGCATGGCTGAATTGGCCTGCAACTGCGGCATGAACATTTCCGGAAAACCTCCGCCAATGAATAGTCCGTCCACCTCGGGCAGTGTCGTATCTTGCAGCGTGTCTATCGGGACGATGACTGCTCCGGCGTTTTCCAGTGCTTGGAGGTCATCGGGGTAGTAGAAACCAAACGCCTTGTCTCGTGCAACGCCTATACGGATGGTTGGTTGGGCTGTCGGAATTGCCCGCTGGTCTGCCAAAGGAAACACCCGTTGCAGGTTGCGGGACGGGCTCTGGCTAGAAGATACGTCGGTTTTGGGGGTGCTTGCCGCCACCTCCCGAATGCGCGACAAATCCACCTGCTGCGCTACCAACTCACCCATCGCGCGCACGCGCACAACAGCATCGTCGAGTTCATGGTTGGGCATCAATCCCAGATGGCGCTCAACCAAAGCCAATTGAGGGTTGTGGGCAATCGCACCCAGCACCGGGATGTCTGTGTAGTGTTCGATCACTGCGCGCAGTTTGGACTCATGTCGCGCCCCACCCAATTGATTGAGAATGACGCCGGCAATGCGAACATTTCGGTCAAAAGCCTGATAACCCAAAATCAGAGGTGCTATGCCTCGTGTCATGCCACGCGCGTCGATAACAAGCACCACGGGAAGATCCAGCAACTGTGCCAACGCCGCGTTACTGTTACTGCCGTCGAGTGCAAGTCCGTCGTAAAGGCCTTTGTTGCCTTCTACTACCGCAATATCAGCATCTTGAGCGTAATGTGAGAAGCAGCTTGTCATCTGCTCCTTGCTCATCAAATAGGGGTCCAGGTTGATGCAGTCTCGTCCGCTGGCCTGACCCAGCCACATCGGGTCGATGTAGTCCGGTCCCTTTTTGAAAGGCTGCACTACCAAACTCTGCGCTGATAGTGCGGCGCACAGACCCACGGTAATGGTCGTCTTGCCGGACGACTTGTGCGCAGCAGAGACCAGCAAGCGATCCATATGCTTTGAATCTTTAGGGCTTGGGTGCGATGTAGTCGTCCGGCGGCATGTAGTTGAGCGCGCGGATGCCCACAATGGTCAGCAAAAACGCGGCACCCACACCCCCCATGCCCAACAGGAACTCCGGCAGCGAGGGCGTGTAGTGGGCAATTTGCCCATCGCCAAACGTGCTGGTAATCACATGCCCTGGAAAAATATCCAGCGGGAAAGACTGGCCGCCCACAATAAAGACAAACAACCAGGCCAACGCGCCCAAAATAACCAGGACAGACGCAATGGCTGTCGATTTCTCACCCGCCAATGCTGGGTGGAATAGCAGTGCCAAGGGAATGAGCGACCCGATTACCACGTAACCCAACCAAAATAGCTGCGGGAACACCCCGCCATCTCGCAAAATGAAGGCTTCAAAAGCAGATTGGCGGGCGTAGTACAAATTGGTGAAGTGGTAAACCGCCACCAAGTAGAGCGAAGCCGCGATGAAGATGCCCAGCAACCTGGCCATGCGACGCTCTACCTCGGGGGTCAAATGGCGCTGATTCCATGCAAACATGGAGGACTGCACCAGCAGGAACACTGCCAAACCCCAACCGAAGGACAGTACTATGAACAGCGGTGCTAAAAGCGCCGATTGATAGGCTTGGCGTGCTACCAAAAAGGCAAAGATGGATCCCGTTCCGGTGGTCAAAATAAAGCGCCAAACGAAAGCTGCCAGGCCAGCATGCTTTGAATAGGGGTTGAAACGCCGCTCCATCATGGTGAAGAGGTAAACCGCCACGATACCGACCATGCCCGAGTACAGGACGATGTTCCAAGCAAAAACCGATGTGGGATTGAAATGGGTGGCGGCCACGATGATGCGATCCGAGCGACCCAAATCCAGCATCAAGACCATCAAGCCACCCATGAGCAGTGCCACGCTCAGCAAGCCAGACAAAGGGGCCCGCGGCTTGTAAGCCGACTGCCCAAACACCGAACCAATGGATGCGATATTGAGTACGCCCGAGGCGCTAACAATCATAAAAATGGCAAACACATGGGGCAAGCCCCAAACCACCTGGTTGTCCATGCCGGTGACGATGTGTCCATGCTGTTCCATAAAATGCCAAGCGCCCAAGCCAATGGCAAGGACCACACAGCCCAAGGCAGCCAGTAGCCAGAAATTGCGGGTTTCTGCGGGGGATTTCATACATTCAATTCCGTTTAGATTCCGTGATAGGAAACACCGGGATCAAGTTTCAGGTCAGCCCGAAGTTGCATGGTTTGAATACTGCGAATACGGCGCGATATTTCACTCTCTGGGTTGTTCAAATCACCAAAAAGAATGGCTCCGTGCCCTGCATCAGCACAGGCCGTTACGCAGGCGGGGGATTCTCCCTTGTCCACCTTGTGAACGCACATCGTGCAAGATTCGACTGTTCCCATTCCGCGCGGTACGTCGGGATTCTGGTCGGTCTGAGGGGAGTGCACGAAAGAGCGCGCCTTGTAAGGGCAGGCCATCATGCAGTAGCGGCAACCAATGCAGGTGTGTTTGTCCACCAATACAATGCCGTCCGCGCGCTTAAATGATGCACCCGTGGGGCACACATCCACACACGGTGGCTGGGCACAGTGTTGGCACATGACTGGCAGCGATTGGGTCTTGCCGGTGCGAACTTCCTTTATCTCAATTTTGCGAATCCATTGAGAATCGGTGGTCTTGGTGCCGCCAGACAGCCCATTTTCTTTGTTGCATGCTGTCACGCAATCAGTACAGCCACTGGCGCATTTCGTGCTGTCGATCAGCATGCCCCAGCGAACTTTGCTGTTGGCACCTGGGCTTGCTGTTCCAGCTGCAGCTGCAGCGGCAGCCTGCGCGACTTCGATTAGTCGTACTCCGGGCGCAATCATGATGCCAGCGATACCGGCCGCAGCAAACGCCATGAAACCACGGCGTCCGGCCTTTGGGTCAACCGGGTCCTTGGACGAAGAGCTGTGGTCTGGCGTCATGGCTTGACCTGTGGTTTGTTGGAATGACACTCGAAGCAGTCAATTTTGACAGCGGTGTAGTTGTGGCAACTCTGACAAAAATTGGTTTCGGACTTGGCCACGCTGTTGGTAGTCTTGCTGGCGTGGCAGTCAATGCATTCTTTCAGGCTATATTGGCCAGTCCGTATCCCACCCCTGAGGGTGTCGTCCCGCTGGTGCTTGAGCAATCCCATATGGTTGCGCCGCATGAAAGCTGGATCTGCCACGCACTGACCGCCTCGCGCCGCTTCAATCACCGGCTTCGAAACCCGAGAGGACGCAGTCTCACCCGCATGCGCAGCCCCACCGATCACAAGACCAAGCAGGCAAACCAGCGCACCAAACCTCGAAGCCATCAATCCCCCAGTCCCATCTGGATGTAGCCCGTCGGGCAGACTTCTGCACAGATATGGCAACCAATACATTTGTTGTAGTTGGTGTCGACATAGCGCCCGGTCGTGGATTTGGCCTTGGGCACCTTGAATACGGCAACTTGCGGACAATAGACCACACAGTTGTCACACTCAAAGCACTGGCCGCAGCTCATGCAGCGCTTGGCTTCGGCAACTGCCTGCGCTTCCAGCAGGGGTTGGAGCCGCTCTTCAAAGTTGTCGAGTGCCTGTTCTGCCGTAAGGGATGTGATGCCACGGCGGTTGCGACTCACATAGGGGAAGTGCCCCAGGAAGAGTTCTTTGTGGGAAATGACATAGCGGTCAGACCGGTTGTCAAAATTGTGGATGGCGGCGGTGCTTTTGTCGGTCCCGCGAATCGGTTCATGCACTTCGCTGAAGGTAAAGCCCTTTTCCAGCATCTTGCGCTTCAAATCAAACGCATGCACATCGATTTTGGGACGCTTTTCCAGTGCTTCGTTCTGCAGGAAGCGGTCAATACCGTCAGCTGCAATGGCACCATGCCCGATAGCGGTAGTAAGTAAATGCGGGCGTACCACGTCGCCACCCACAAAGAAGCCTTCCTGCCCTTGCACCTGGTAGTTTTTGTCACTGTTGATGGCGCCCTTGCCATTGTTGAACTCTTCCAGGCCAGTGAAGTCGACTGCTTGACCGATAGCGGAAACAATCAGGTCTGCAGGGATATCCTGTTCCGTACCTTCAATGTTCTTGATGTCAAGGCGCCCGCCCACGATCTTTGCTTCACAGCGCACCACGCGCAGGGCGATGGCACGTCCATCCGGACCTCGCACCACACAAACAGGAGCCATGCCACCCAGAATGGTGATGCCTTCGGATAAGGCATGCTCCACTTCATGTTTGGTGGCCTGCATTTTGTCGATGGCAAAAATGGTGGTCAATGTGACCTCGGCGCCCTGGCGAACGGAAGCTGCCGCAACATCGTGAGCCACATGGCCGGCGATGGCGTGTTCAGGGCGGTCCGACTCATTGATTTTGTCGATGTGACCCAGTCGCCGCGCGACAGTTGCCACGTCAATCGAAGTGTCACCACCTCCAACCACCACCACCCGCTTGCCGACATGGCGTAGACGGCCGTCATTGAAGGCTTTGAGGAAGGATGTGGCTGTCACGCAGTTGGGTGCGTCGGCACCTTCTACTGGCAAGGCCCGGCCTGCCTGGGCTCCCAAGCCCAAGAACACAGCGTCAAATTCTTCACGAATCTGCGCCATGGTGATGTCGGTTCCGATACGGCAGTTCATCCGCGTGGTGATGCCCAGATCCAGAATGCGCTGAATCTCAGCGTCCAGAACATCGCGCGGTGTACGGAATCCGGGGATGCCGTAACGCATCATCCCGCCGAGTTCGGCGCGTTCATCAAAGAGGGTGACAGCGTGGCCTTTGAGTGCCAGCTGGTAGGCAGCCGACAGTCCGGCAGGGCCGCCGCCGATCACTGCCACCGACTTGCCTGATGCGGTCGCAGGCTTGGTGTAGGCAAGTCCTTTGGAGATAGCATAGTCGCCCAGAAAGTGCTCGACCGAGTTAATGCCAACGAAGTCTTCCACCTGGTTGCGGTTGCAGCCTGATTCGCATGGAGCCGGGCACACCCGGCCCATGACTGAAGGAAACGGGTTGGCTTCAGTCAGACGGCGAAATGCGTACTCTTGCCACACCATGCCAGTGGGTGGTTTCTCGATACCGCGCACGATATTGAGGTAACCACGAATGTCTTCTCCGGCCGGGCAGCTGCCTTGGCAGGGCGGCGTGCTCTGAATATAGGTGGGGCACTTGTGGGAGTGTCCTGCATCAAAAATGTCTTTTTGAAAGGACTTGACCTTGCTGTCGCCGTCTTTGTATCGGCGAAAGTTCAGGGGCTTTACAGTGGCAGCATCGGTGGGGGCGGACATAGTGGAATCTCCAGATATTTGTTTTGTGGCCTGGGCGGGGCGGTTATTTGTCGCCCAGGCGAATTGCCTTGCTGACCAATTGATGTACGCCGCCCACCATTCCCATGTTGAAACCGTAGTAAGGCAGTACCTTGGTGAACTGGGCTTTGCAAATGGCGCAGATCGTGGCCATGAAATTCACGTTATTTTCATCAACAACGTTTTTCAGAGCTTCCATGCGTGGCAAGGCGCCCTTTACGCGCAGTTCCATCAGATCGTCGGTCAGAAGCCCGCCGCCGCCACCACAGCAAAACGTGCTCTCGTGGATGGTTTGCGGAGCCATGTCATGGAAGTGATTGGCCACCGAGGTAATGATGCGCCGTGGAATCACAAACTGACCACCCGGCATATTGCCCATGCGCGACGCGCGAGCCACGTTGCAGGAATCATGGAAGGTGATGATGCGGCTGTCGTTTGCCTCTTTGTCAAACTGCAGGGCACCGCGCTGGATCAGATCGTCTGTGACTTCGCAGATGTGCTGAGGAACCGGATAGCGGGCATCCAGAAAGTCGAACGGACCAATCAAGGTATTCCAGAAGCTGTAGGCCACGCGCCATGCGTGTCCGCATTCCCCCACGACGATTCGTTTGACGCCCAACTCCAGTGCCGCTTCACGCACACG
Source organism: uncultured beta proteobacterium (assembly GCA_903954045.1). Taxonomy (GTDB): domain Bacteria; phylum Pseudomonadota; class Gammaproteobacteria; order Burkholderiales; family Burkholderiaceae_C; genus Allorhodoferax. The sequence goes on from CAJBMJ010000071.1 coordinate 21,085, forward strand.
CATGGAGATGTTGCGCATCTGCTCGTAGTTGCCAATGAACATACCGAAATTGCCGGCTTCGGAAGCGTGCGAACTCAGCGTCCAGCTAATGCCTGCCGCGTGAAATACCTTGGCATAGCCTATCAGGCTTTCCACATGGGGCTCTGAAAAGAAGTCTGCCGACGGGGTGATTAGCAAAACCTCGGCACCCTTGACGTCGAGCGGGAACTTGATGTCCAGGCCGGTCTCGTCTTTGGTGTCTTCTTCAAGACCTTCCAGCGTGTTCTCCAATGCCGGACCGGGTATACCCAGATTGTTCCCAATGCGGTGCACCTTGCCGATGATTTCGTTGGAGTATTTCTGCCCCATGCCAATGGAGTCCATGATCTCGCGGGCGGCCATCGTAACTTCAGCCGTATCAATACCGTAGGGGCAAAAGACCGAACAGCGGCGGCACTCGGAGCACTGGTTGAAGTAGCTGTACCACTCGTCCAGTACCTCGCGCGTTAAATCGACTGCGCCCACTAGTTTGGGGAAATACTTGCCCGCAAAAGTAAAGTAGCGGCGGTAGACCTTGCGCATCAGGTCCTGACGCGCCACCGGCATATTTTTTGGGTCGCCCGTGCCCAGGAAATAATGGCATTTATCGGAGCATGCGCCACAGTGCACGCAGGCGTCCATATAGACCTGGAGTGAGCGGTACTTGCCCAACAACTCGCCCATCTTTTCAATGGCCTTGGCCTGCCAGCCCTCTACCAGTGTCTCCGGAAATCCGAGCGCTTTCTGGATGGGCGCGGACGCCACAAATGGTTTGAGGTGGGACATGCTCCCCTCTTGCACCAATGGGATGACCGGATAGCTTTTGAGCTTGGGGGTTTCGAACGCTGCGGTGGCCATGGTAGGTGTGTCAGTTCTCAGGGACGCTTGTCCAGTGCGGCAGCCCATGCGGACACATGACGCACTTCGCGGGCGTTGTCAGCCTGGTTGCGGGTCGGGCTGAAGAACAGGCCGGGGGCATGCAACAACTTGCTGATGGGAAAAATAATAATGAGCAAGGCCACCAAAGCCAGATGCACCAGCAAAACCGGATCTGCAGGCAGGCTTTGCAAGTCCAACCGCATCAGACCCAGAAAAAACATCTTCACCGCAATGATGTCGGTGTGCGCCACAAAGCGCATACCCAGACCAGTCAAGCCAATGGCCAAGAGCAAAGCCAGCATCAAGTGGTCCGACGGGGTGGAGATATAGCGCACGCGGTCCACCAGCCAGCGCCGGGCCCATAGGCCACCCAAGCCAGCAACCATGGCAAAACCAGCGTAGGTGCCAAAAGGCTGTACAAACACGACAGGCAGCCAGACCGGCTCCTGAAAGTAGCGCAGGTGGCGTAAAACCACCAACAGCAAGGCCACATGAAAAACCCAGCCAAAAATCCAGGTCCACTTGCTGGACTTGAAGAGACTCTCAAATAAGACCACTTCACGCGCCATACGCCAACGCACGCCGCCGACCGTAGTCGGGGCGGGGGTGGTTGGTATTTTCAGCGGCGCAGGAGCGTTGATGTAGCTCCGAATTTTCAGACCCAGACCGACGACAAACACGACCGTGGCAAAGTAAAACAATGCCGAATAGAGAACAGTCAGTAACGACATCGTCGGGGATCCGATAACAAGACTCAGATGCAGCCGGTCGGCTTGGGCAGGCCTGCGATCTTGCAGGCCTGTTTAGCGGGGCCATAAGGAAACAGGTCGTACAAGTACTTGCTGTTCCCCTTCTCTTCGCCAAACTGCTTGCCAATGGCTTTTGTCAGCACCCGCACGGCAGGGGCAATCTGGTACTCGTTGTAGTACTCCCGCAGGAAGTTGATGACTTCCCAGTGGTTGTCGCTGAGTGGTACTTTCTCCTCCTCGGCCAGATACACAGCTGCTTCCGGGGTCCATTCGGCGAGGTTGAGCAAGTAGCCTTCTTCATCGGTTTCGTAAGTAGTGCCGTTGATTTCAAAACTCATTTTTTTCTCCAGTAAATTTAGTCAGTCAGTTCACAGCCACGAGTGGGATGTGCTGTATTCGGCGGTGAGATCCACAAAACCGCCGTAGTCAACCAGCGTTACCCCATCAATCAGTTTCGCCGTTACGCCACGGGCGTCCATATCGGGCTGCAGTGCATAGACCTTCATGGTGGTGCACGCTTTGCGTACACGCTCCTCGGTAGCGCTGCCCACGGTGGCGGCGTAGATGCCATCTTCGATGAGCAGCAGGGCATTGCCTGCTTGTGCCATGCGAAGGCATGTGTCCAGTGTGCTGGTCTGGAAAGGGGATTTATTGACGATATGCAACATGTGGTTTTCCTTAAAAACTCAGGATCACGTCCTGTTGCGCCATCAATTGGCCCATTTGCTGTGCGTCCAGCACTTCCACGGGCACCAGCAGGTCTTTCTCACTCAAACCACGCTCAGTGAGCGATGCCTGATCGACATAGAGTTTTTCCACGTCGTATCCGTCCAATGCACGGTAACTGGGCGAGAAGTTTTTGATACCAATGCCCTTGGTCTGCTGGCCTTTGACCAGTTCATAGACGCCGTCGTCGATGAACACGAGGCTGACATCCTGGTCAAAGGTGGCAGTGATCAAAACCACCTCCAGGCTTTCCAGCGCATAGATGGTTCCGTACGGCGCCTTGCGGTTCACAAACATGAACTTCTTCACTTTGGGGCCGCTGGCGGGTGCTGCTTGTTGTTCGCTCATGTCATTAGTCTCCAAACGTGATCAGACGGTCCGCCTTGATCCCGCTATCCACCAACTGGCCCAGGCCGGAAATACGAAAACCCGGTGCCAAAACCTCATCCTTAATGCCACGGCGCAGGGCTGCCGCAACGCAAACCACCAGATCTACCTTATGGTCAGCCGCCAGTGCCGACCAGCGGTTGACCACATGGCGGTCATCCTGCGGAGGCTCGGTGAGGCGGGTCGCGTTGTTGACGCCGTCATGGTAAAAAAACACGCGCTGTACCTCGTGGCCTTTGGCCAAAGCAGCCACCACGAACTGGTAGGCGCTGTCCGACGCCTGATGCGTGTACGGACCCTCGCTGACGAGCAAACCGAATTTCATGGGATCAATTCCTAAAAGCGGATATGGGTCGAGGCGTTCAGGCTGGAGCGCGAACCACGCCAGTCGTCAATCAGGTACTTGGTGAAGGGCAAGTCACACTTTTCGAAGAATGCTGGCCAGCCGATACGATCAATCCAGTCAGCAACCCTCTCCCAAGAGCGCGCATCTTCCTTATAGGTATACAGAATCTTCTTGACCATGGCTGACACTTCGGGCCAGCGTGGCGGGTTGTTGGGCAGACCCGAGGCCACCATCTTCATGAAAGTCGGCTTGCCACGGGCATTGGAGTTCTTGCCGCCCACCCAGATCGCCAGCTTACTGTGCTCGGGATCATTGATCTGCATGGGGGGGCAGGGTGGGTAGCAGGCACCGCAGCACATGCATTTGGTTTCATCAATTTCGAGTGATGGTTTGCCGTTGACCATGGCGGGCCGGATGGCGGCCACCGGGCAACGCGCGACCACGGTGGGACGCTCGCACATGTTGGCTACCAGATCATGATTGATCTTGGGTGGCTTGGTGTGCTGGATGATGATGGCAATGTCGGCCTGGCCACCGCAGTTGATCTCGCAGCACGAGGTCGACAGGTGAACCCGGTTGGGCATGTCTTCCTGGATGAACTCGGCGTGGAGGTCGTCCATCAGCGCCTTTACCGCCCCCGAGGCGTCTGTTCCCGGAATGTCGCAATGCAACCAACCCTGTGTGTGGGCGATCGCTGACACCGAGTTGCCTGTGCCACCGACAGGAAAGCCATTGCTTGTCAGGGATTCAATCAGTGGTGCGACTTTGGCTGGGTCCGACACCATGTACTCGATGTTGGAGCGGATCGTGAAGCGTACATGGCCATCAGCATAAGTGTCAGCAATGTCGCACAGCTTGCGAATGGTGAACAGGTCCATTTGCCGCTGCGTTCCTGCGCGAACCGTCCATATCTCGTCGCCAGAGTGCGAGACGTGGTGCAGAACGCCGGGGCGTGGGCGATCGTGGTATTTCCAGTTGCCGTAGTTCTTGTGCATCAGCGGATGCAAGAACTGCTTGTTGTCGGGTACGCCGCTCTCAATGGGGGTGCGCATGGTTGCCATGTTTGTCTTCCTTGTTTCTAGTCAGTTGAGGACAGAGCTAAAGGTCTGTCCCGCAAGGTCTCACGCAGCCGCCTTGCGGGCGTTGATCTTGGCGACTTCGTCGTCCCAGCCGTCGGTTCTTACGTAGGGGTTGGTCCGCGGGGTCGACACCATATTCGGATCGATTTCCAGGCCGATGCCTTCCAGGAAGTTGATCAGACCGATGCGCTCGATCATCTCGCCGGTGCGCTCATGTTCCAGCGCGTTCTCAGCAAAGAAGTCGATTGACTTCTGCGCCAAGTCCACCAGTGCTTCGTAGTCTTCGTCGGTATTCATGGGCATGAAGGGCGTGACCACCGTACCCATCAGGTCGCCAATCTTGAGCGTGCGCTTGCCACCCATCAACACGGTTACACCCTTGTCGGTGCCTGTGGCCAGCGCCCCGGTCATGACGTTGATGCAATGCATGCAGCGCACGCAATTGCTGTTGTCAATTTCCAGCGACTGGGTGTCGTTGATCGCGACGCTGGTGATTTTTGCTCCCTTGGAAACATCCTTTGTTTCCTTGAGCATGATGGCCTTGGTGGGGCAGCGGCTGACCACGTCGTTCACCAATTCGGTCATGCCATGCTTGGCAAACCACTTGCGCGCCAGAGGCTCGTCGGTGCGCATGTTGTCACGCCAGGTACCGATGACTGCCATATCTGCGCGCTGGATGGAGTTCATGCAGTCATTGGGGCAGCCCGAGAACTTGAACTTGAATTTGTATGGCAGCGCAGGGCGGTGCATATCATCCAGGAAGTTGTTGACTACCTGGCGGTGCGCGCGTGCCTCGTCAAAGCAGGACTGCTCGCAACGTGCCGCACCAACGCAGGACATGCTGGTGCGAACTGCGGGGCCGGCACCACCGAGGTCAAAGCCCAATTCATTAAGTTCGTCAAACGCACCCTGCACATTGGCTGTGCTGGCACCCTGGAACATGATGTCGCCCGATTGCCCGTGGAAAGCGATCAGACCTGAGCCGTGCTTTTCCCAGATGTCGCACATTTTGCGCAGCACATCGGTGTTGTAGTGCATGCCCGCCGGTGGCTGGATACGCAGGGTGTGAAACTCTTTGGATGCCGGGAACATCTCGGCCACTTCTGAAAAGCGCGGGATTACTCCGCCGCCATAGCCAAACACACCCACTGTGCCGCCCTTCCAGTAGCCCTTGCGGGTTTTGTAGGAATGTTCCAGCTGACCCATGAGGTCGGTCATGTAGTCGCTGTCTTTTGCCAGGCGCTTCAGGCCAGTGACAAAGCTGGGCCACGGACCGGACTCCAGCTGGTCAAGCATGGGGGTGTCGTGTTGTTTCTTGCTCATCTCGTGTGTCTCCTGTCAGCGCGCTTTTCATAGCGCAGCGATCGGTCTAAGGTGCGTTGTGTGGGCTGAATCGTACGGGCGTGTTGCATCAATCGCCATCACCCTCGTTGAGTATTGGGTGCTACCCATTTGGGCTATACCTGCCCACCCGTCCCGGTGATAGACGGCCGGCGGCTCCTTGCGCCCAATAGCGGTATATAGCCAATAGACCGCCATGCCCATCGTTACACCCCTTGAAAAGCTGACTATTCCCATTGGGGGACAGGTCATAGAGTTGCAGCAGTTGGACCATGAGTCTGGGGGTATGAGCCTGCTGCGTACCCGCATTCGCGAAAAAAGTCGGTTCACGGTGTTTGAAATTGACCCCATTTCTGCACGGCAGTGGGGCGAGGCGCTGCTGCGGTGGGCGAATACGCAGGAGCCCAAGTAATGGAATCTATGCAAGCACAGGATGCCACGGTGGACGCAGTCTTTGCTTTGAGTGGAAGCGCCTTGCTGCGTGACCATGCCTGGCCGTTGCAACAGGCGCTGATAGCCATCTGGCCCTGGTTGCTCAGTGATGTGGGGGCTGGTGTTCATCCTCTGAAGCTAGTGCCTGGGGTTGGGCGTGAGGCCTTGCTGTCTGGGCGTACGCGTTTGATCGTGCGGGCGCAGGCCCATCGCTACGAGGCATTGGCTGGTGCGGTCGGAAGTCAGGTTGATGTGGAAGGCCATACTCTTCAACTGGGTAGCACGCACCAGCGCGTGCTACAGCCGCATGCCACTCTTTATGCCTATCGGGTCGCGTCCACTTGCACCGACGAATCTGAATTTATGGAGGTGGTCCAAGCTGAACTAGCAGACTTGGGCATCGCTGGTGAAAGGGTGTGTGGCAAACGCCAGAGTTTGCAAATGGACGACCGGGAAGTGACCACGTTCAGCATGATGCTGCACGGTCTGGTTCCCGAGCAGTCGCTGCGTCTTCAGCAGCGTGGGCTTGGACCGCACCGGCTGTTGGGTTGCGGGTTGTTTGTGCCGCACAAATCGGCCGCAGCAGTTGGGGTGTAATTTTTTTACTTGTCAATGATGGAGCAAAAGCGATGATGTATAGCGTCAACGGCGTAGAACTGGAAGCCGACGATCAGGGTTACCTGCTGGAGGCAGTATTTGATGACGAGGCGGTGCGTGTGATTGCCGCAGCCGAGAACATCGAACTGACCGATGCCCACTGGGAAGTGATCAACTACCTGCAGGAGCAGTACCGTGAAGAGGGCGCCACACCCAACTTCCGCGCCATGCTCAAGGGCATGGCTGAAATTCGGCCTGAAGTGGATAGCAAGTACCTGTACGACCTGTTCCCTATTGGCCCTGCCAAGCAGGGGCCCAAGGTAGCGGGTCTGCCCCAGCCTCTGGGTAAGGGCGGGTATTGACTTGGCCAAGATGAGGATCAAGAGCCAGTGGTTTCAGACTGGCTCTGCCAAAACTCCGCAGCAAACGGCGAGCGCCATGGCGTTCATCACCTGGCGTGTGGCGCAGAACATGCTCAAGCAGATGCGTTCGGCGGACTTCAGCATAGAGGTTGGGCACCAGTACTTTATGTTTACCCGCGAGGTTTTGGTGTTCTTGGTCCAGGTTCTAGACAGAATGGCTTACGCACGTATGGAGCCAGAGGAACGAATCGAATTTGTGACTGCACTGGTACGTCGTGTGGCCGAGATCCTGCAGGAAAACGAAGACACCTTGCTGGGGATTCCCGCAGCCGACCAGCCAAGCCACTTTGACCGATTCATAGACCTTTTCAACGAGCTGTCAGACCATTACGGCGACTTTGGTTTTGATGCCAAAGGGCCGGATTTTGCGTTTGTGCGCTATCTGGGCCACCGCGTCGAGATGTTGATGCCGCAAAAGGACCAGCGCTGGGTCATCGACCAGATGATGGCCACAGAGGTGCCGGAGGCTCTTGAAATCCTGCAAAGTTCCATGAACGGCGTGTTGTCCACCGAGCCACGGCCGCGCCGCGCCGCCCGAGCCGTTGCGACCGGCGACTGAGAGTCGTCCAGATGGAAAACCACCCGTTTGACCTGGACAATCGCGCCGCTTACGCGCATTGGCGTGACTCCAAACGCGCCCGCCAGCCCCGACGGGCCGAAGATCTGATCGTGGATGTGGCTGATCCGCGTGCCCTGAGTTCGGCCGAACGCACGCGCTTGCTTACCTTGTGTTCGTCTGCCAACATGGCTATTTACCGCAGCCCGGTGGTGGCAGAAGATAAGGCCATTCTGCGACTTCTGGCGGCCCAGCTGGGATTGCACCGCTTGGACGGTAACTGGTTGGCTGATGAAGACGGGATTTCGCCTATCGCTGTTTCCGCAGAATTGGGCAACCGCCCGGCGTTCATCCCTTACACCAACCGTCCCATCAAGTGGCATACCGACGGGTATTACCACCCGCAATCGCGCCAGATTCGGGCCATGGTGCTGCATTGTGTGCGCCCTGCCCAAACGGGCGGTGAAAGCGCGGTCATGGACCACGAGATGGCGTACATCGCCCTGCGTGAAGCCAACCCTGAATGGGTCCGGGCGTTAATGCAGCCCGATGCCATGACCATCCCCGAGCGCATGGACGAAGATGGCGTAGCCCGCGCCGAGCAGACCGGTCCGGTGTTTTCGGTAGATGCCCTCAGTGGAGAGCTTCACATGCGCTACACCGCCCGCACGCGCAGTATTGCGTGGAAGGACGATGCGCCTACCCGAGGTGCGGTTGCCTTTCTGGAGCAGCTTTTGGCCAGTGATGACAGCAGCGTGTTTCGCCTGACGCTGCAATCCGGCATGGGCCTGGTTTGCAACAACGTGCTACATGACCGCACGGGTTTCGTGGACGACCCGCTGCAGCCAAGGCTTTTGTATCGGGCGCGCTATCTGGACCGGATTTCAGAAGAAATTTATGAAGAATCTGGCTCTGGCGCCGATGAAATATGCGTAAGCAGCTATTAAAAAGGTAGCAAAATTATATGCCCCACCAGTTGACCGTTTGGCGCGCTGCCCAGTTACTGGGGGTGGCTCGTGGGGTGTTGCAGCAGCAGGTGCGTGATGGCGCGCTCATGCTGAACGATGGTCTGCTCAGTTCCGACGCGCTTTTGCGTCTTTATCCCGATGCGCATCTCGAAGAGTCAGGTCTGCTGGAGCGGGTAACGCAAATCCGTGACGAAGCATTTGGCAAGCGCGTGCGAGAGCGCATGCTGCCCACCCAGGAGGTGATGGCGCAACGCTTGTTTGCGCAGACCCAGGAACTGGCCGACGTGCGAAAGCACCTGCAGCGCTACCACGGTTTGGTCATCCGCTTGCAAAAGCAGGCCCGCGAAGGTGTGCTGGATCACCCGGGCGACAGTGCGTGGCAAGACATGGAGCAACAGGTCACGCAGGGCTTGGCACAGGCGCTGGCTACCGAGTCGGTCAATTTGCTGGAAGTGATGGACGATATGCTAAAAATCATGACGGCACAGGTCACCGTGCGCCCCAGTGGCCACCAGTTTCAGGTCGAAGGACATTCCAACTTGCTGCAGTCTGGGCTGCACTCGGGCTTGCGGTTGAACTACGGTTGTGGCAATGGTAGCTGTGGCATGTGCAAGGTGCGCGTGATTTCTGGCGAAGTGACGCAGACCCAGCACTCCGACTACCAGCTGTCTGAAAATGAAAAGGCCCAGGGCTACACCCTGATGTGTTGCAACACCGCAGCAAGCAGCGAGCTCACACTGGAGCTGCTGGAGGCCTCTGGACCGCAGGACATTCCCGAGCAGCAGATCGTGACCCACGTGCGCGCCATCAGCACGCTGGCCCCCAATACCCGCATGCTGCATTTACAAACCCCCCGTACCCACCGATTGCGTTTCCTGGCAGGCCAGTCGGTCAGCCTGGGCTGGAGCGCACCGGGGCAGGCTGATGTGCACAGCACCTATCCAGTGGCCAGTTGCCCGTGCGACGACCGCAACCTACTCTTTTACGTGACCCGGGCTGCCGACGATGCTCTCGCCCAGCACCTGTTTTCGGGTGAGATCGGGGTGGGTGATTCGATCAGTCTGGTGGGGCCCACAGGCGAATTTGTTCTCTCCGACGGACACCGGCCTTTGGTATTTGCAGCGTGCGACGGCGGATTTGCGCCCATTCGCAGCCTCATTGAACATGCCCTTTCATTGGACGCAGCGCCATCGCTTTCATTGTTCTGGCTGGCTACACAGAGCGATGGCCACTTTGCCAGCAACCACTGCCGGGCCTGGTCAGAGGCGCTGGACCAGTTTGAGTTTGAACTCGTAACCCATCCTGATACGGCAATTGGCGCCCAGCAGATTGCTCAGGCCATGCGAGCCGACCTGTTTGACATCGACTGCGACTTCTACCTGGCTGGGCCGCCCGAATTTGTGGTCGCCCTGCGCGATGAACTGCGTAGTGCTGGCGTTGCCCAGGCCCAGATTTTTGCTGAAATTGTCTGAAACCATACAAACCCATGAAATTGCGGCGCCGGAGTGCGGCGGCGGGGAATCTTTCGCGCTGATGGTGATGGGTCACAGCATGGCGCCCGAGTTTCAGGAGGGCGAAATCATCATCATCGAGCCCGAGGGCCTGGCCAAAGACGGCTCGTACGTGCTAGCCTGGCACAACGAGGAGTGGACCTTTCGCCAGCTTCTTCGGTCTGATACAGGTTGGGTATTGCACCCGCTGAGCCCCGAGTTTGCCGATGCCTCTCTGTCCGATTTGTCGGCTATTCGCGGAGTCATCATCCAGAAGGCGCTTCCCGGGCGACGCCGCGCTTCCAAGTTCTACGTCTGAAATAACTAAGCTCTTAATCCGAAGGACGGCACCATGCCTTACTACATCTACCTGGTAAAGCCTTTCGCGCAGCTGGAAAAGCTGGCCGCCTTTGACGCTTTTGCAGAAGCCTCGGGAAACGCCAAATCCTTGCGCGCCGCGCAAAATGCCGGGGCGCAGGGAAAAATCAAGGTGATATTTGCAGAAAACGAATTGCAGGCCGAAGACCTGCTATGCCAAGTGAGGGATGCACCCCCACGGGGAGACGAGTAAGTCTTATACGCAACCCGTGGGTTTGGGCAGGCCACCGTATTTGGTAATGGGCTTCATGGGGCCTGTCATCCAAAGCTTGAACACGGCGTTTTGTTCCTGTTCCAGGTACTTGGCAAACTTGCGTATGGGCGGCACGCTGCCGAATTCTTCGTAATACTCCCGGGCCTTGAGGATTTGGGCCCACTTAATGTCGTCTAGTTCATAGTCGTCTGCCTGGGCCATGGCGCGACCAATGTCTTCGGTCCAATCCCCCATGTCTTTCAGGTAGCCGTCTCCGTCGCGGTCTGGCAAATTCATATCGTGTTCTTTATAGAGGCTGGCGAAACTTGCTCGCCGGTTGTTGGTGGGCTATGGTGACCGGTGACGAGGCGGTCCAGAAAGTCGCGCAGGAAGCCTTCGGTTTTGGCGCCGTGAAAACGATCCGCAATCTGGCCATGGCTGTAGGCGATAACCGTCGGAAAGCCCTTGGCCTGGTGCCGTCCGGCGATGCGCATGTTTTCATCAGCATCCACGGTTGCAAGCAAAAACTTGCCTTGGTACGCGTGTGCCAATCTCTCCAGCATGGGCGTCAATACTCTGCAGGGGCTGCACCAATCGGCCCCTATGTCGAGCACGACCGGAGTTACATGGGAGCGCTCCACTACCATTTCATCAAAGGTGGCTTCTTCCACTGCATAGGTAAATCCGCTCATGCCACTAGGCGCGCCAGTTCTGGTACCGCATGGTGGCCACTGAGCCGGCGATGATGCCGGCCAGCGCAATAAAGGATCCCAGCGCCAGTGTCGACACGCCCGATAGCCCTTGCCCAATAGTGCAGCCAGTGGCGGTTACGCCACCAAAGCCCATTAAAACGGCGCCAATCAGTTGAGTCCGCAAGTCTTCCAGAGAAGCAAAGCCTTCCCAGCGAAACTGCTTGGTGCCAATCGCATAGACAAAGGATCCCAGCACCACACCCATCGCGGTTGCGATGCCAAACGTTATTTTGAGTGTCTTGTCGGTCCACAGCATCAGCAACTCAAGGCTGTAGGCGGTGGGCGCCACAAAGCTCATGGATTCCAGTGTACGGGTGTTGGTGGCGAAGTACACGGTTTCCAGTGTCTCCGGGTTTTCTCCATAGCCGAGATGGCCGGTCAGGTACCAGGCCGCCACGACCAGCAAGCCCAAAACGGATGAGCCGACAACGTGAGAGAGATTGGAGCGAAAGCGCTTGTCCTTGAAAATGAAGGCAAACAGAGCCAAACCGATAGACAGGGCGGTGACGAGCAAGGCTGTTTTTTCCGGCAGTCCGGTCAGCTTTGCGAGCAGGGTTCCGAGGCTTTGATTGGAAAGCCCCAGTGCTGTCAGATCAATCGCGACCGGGTCCAGAAAGCTGGCGCGCCATTGGCCAAAAAGTCCCTTGAGTGTCATATAAGCAGAGATCGCCAGGAACACCAGCACCACGAGTGCCCGCACGCTGCCACCCCCCACGCGAATGAGGTTTTTGTTGGTGCAGCCCGCCGAAATGGTCATGCCCACTCCAAAGAGGCCACCGCCCAGAAGCAGGGACAGCCAGGACAGGGTGGTGCGCTGATAGACAGACTTGGTAATATCAATCTGCCCAAAGTAAGTCAGCAGACTGGTACCCAAAATGGCAACGGCAATGGTGAGCATCCACATGCGCATACGTCCCCAATGCGCCATGTTGACTACGTCGGAGATGGCACCCATGGTGCAAAAATTGGTCTTGTTGGCAACCGCGCCAAAAATAAATGCCAGTACAAAGCCACCCCAAACGACCAGCGTGGCGGGATTGAGGGTCTCATCCATGAAGTGCTCCAGGTCTACAGGTTCAATTAATTTGCCGAGGGAACGCCACCGGCAACGCGAGATAGCGTATTACGAATGGCATCCGGCGTGTTCATGATGCCCATGAATTGGCCCATGCCGAGAGTGGGCCAGGCCAAAGCAATGCGGTACCGACCGTACAGAGCGAACACCTTGTTGCCGACGATGAAAACTTCGTAAGGCATGCCCGCTATGTGGTCAGCTCCGATCTTGCTTACCCACGCACCCTCACCGTCGCCGGGGTCGTTCATTGCCACGCCGAAAACGGCCAATTTGCGGTCAGCCATCACCACCTCGTAGACGCGGGCGGTATTGCCCACGCCTTTGGCCAAGTTATCCTGGACGGTTTTGAGCGCTTCTTCAAAACTGGCGTGGGTACTGAGTTCGCTATTGGGCGAATCAAACCGTTCCATGCCAAGCATGTACCGATAGTTGGGTAAGTCTGACTCGGCTACGTCCCCACCAAAGGCTGTGCCTTCACCCAGCGCTTTGGCCAGGCGCACCTGCACTGCCTTGGCAGGCACCTGTGCTGTCTTGAACGTTCCACGCAGGTAGGCGCGGTACCAGTAATCTGGGTTCATGTAGGACACTGTGCCGTCAGCCTTCACACCCACGCGAATTCCGGATGCAACAATGCCGGAACCTCCAATGGTCCGTACGGCTTCCAGCATGGCCGGGTCGGTAACGACCAAACCGGCGTGGGCAGACAGGCCCTTGGGTGTGTGCCGCCCGATGACCGTGAAACCTTCAGCCTGCAGCTTTTTCTCAACCTGGGCCAGTTGCGTGGTCAAGTCCCCAGCTGGCCACTTGCCTGCCTGAAGATAGGGCGCTGTTGCCAGGCAGGCCTGGGTGGAGAGCAGCAGCGTGCACCACAGGAACGCTTTCATCATTGCCGGTTCAGATGAACAGACAGACGTCAGACTCGCCAGCGAACTTCATGAACGTGGCGGCTCCGCCGTACTCCAAGTCTTTGATGAATTCGCTGGTCTCAAACTCAAAAAGGTCAACGGTCATCTGGCAGGCGACAAACTTGACTTCGGCCTCCAGGCATAGATCACGCAATTCCTGCAGTGAGGCTACACCCTTGGACTTCATCTTGTTCTTCATCATCATGGTGGCCATGGACTCCATGCCAGGCAGCATCTGCACCATCACGGGCATGGGAACTGGCATGGGCATGGCAGGGTTGGCCAGGGGGCTGATCTTGATGTCGTCCAGGCTTTTGCGCAGAAGCTGCAGGCCGTAAAAAGTGAAGAAGATCTGCACTTCCCACCCCAGCGCTGCTGCGGTGGATGCCAGAATGAATGGCGGGTAAGCCATGTCCAGCGTGCCTTTGGTGGCGATCAGCGCCATCTTTTTGGTTGCCATGCTTTGTGCTCCAAGTATTGACTGAAAACCGGTGAATCAGGCTTTCTTGAGATAGAACACAAACTTGCTGTTTTCGCTGCCTTGTTCCAGCAGCGCATTCCCAGTTTGCTCAGCGAACGCGGCCATATCGCAAACCGAGCCTGGATCTGTAGCAATCACGCGCAGAATTTGTCCGGGCGCCATGTCTGACAAAGCTTTCTTGGTTTTTACGATTGGCAAAGGGCATGCCAAGCCAGATGCGTCAAATTCTTTGTTGAATTCCATATAAATCTCCGGTAGTGGGTTGTATTGAACCCGTTGTGGTGCAGCCTGAACCAAAGGCCATTGTGCGCAGACGCAGCCTTTTCAATGTTCCGATTCTTGTAGTGTGTGTCTTTGGTGTCTATCACCGCAAAGGGTGATGAGAGGTAACCCATATGGGTAGGGGGGTCATTGCGGCCCACTTTTGTGCCGGAA